>CALAUK010000046.1 GCA_937892135.1 uncultured Clostridia bacterium
GTTTATGACATACAAGTACCTATGTATGAAAAAGTTGGCTGGCAGCATAAAGTTGATATGTATTCGCTGGACGGACGTACGATAAAGGTTGCGCCTTATGAGGTAAAGGCATATAAAGCAGTGGGCTGGTACACATATGAAGGTTATTTATATGCTAAATTGAAGGAAAACGTTAATGAGTATATTTCTTCGGGCAAATACAGTAATGCGATGAGTTTGATCGATGGAATTGAATATGTTTTTTATGATACAGAGTATGAATATTCGGTTCGGAAACTAAAAGAGCGCGCGATGGATTTATGGCGCAGTTCAATCAAATGTCCTTTGGCTTATGTTTCAAGCTACACGGGAAAATACAGTGAAACTCCCACAATAACGCTTTATTTCCGCAATGTATCCTATAAAGACATTACTGCATTCAGAGTGGAATATACATGTTATGATGTTTTTGGGGAAGTTATCCGTAAGACTCAAGAGTATACTGTGCGCGATGCAGGTCTTGCTTCGGGAGAATATGATGCCTACACATGGGAAGTTTATGATTCGAACATAGACCATATTGGTGATGTAAAAATAACTGAGGTTGTATATTCTGACAGAACAAAATGGTAAAGATAAAAATAAAAGCTATCTTTTGATAGCTTTTATTTTTTTGCATTTTTTAATTAAAATCAATAATATGCTTTATAAGCTCTTCTGCGGCACAGGAAAGATACTTGTTTTTCTTTTTTATTATGTAAAGTGTGCGCTCAGAGTGTGTTGTATCGGGCAGGTACAGAGAAATATCATTTAAATTTTTGGCGTGCTTTAACACTGAATCTGTTATAAAACAAAGGCCAAAACCTGCTTCGGCATAGCTTATTGATGTCATAAGATGGTCGAATTCCTGAACTACGTTTGGGACGATGTTATTTTCTTTAAAAATTTTGTTTGAAATCTGGCGCATATTATTGCCATATCTTAAAAGTATAAATTTTTCGTCTTTGAACTCATTCATATTCACTTTCGGGTGATTTTTGCGCCAGTTCTCTTCTGCACCTATAATATTACGGGGAATCTGATATGACAGCAGCTTTTCATTTACAGGCAAATTTTTTGGAACGGCAAGCAATATGTGTTCTTTTGTGATGGGGATATACTCGTATTCTTTCTCCTTTTCCTTTTGCGCATTGTCTACTATAAAATCAATACTTCCCTTTTCAAGCATTTTTTCAAGAGTTGCCGAGTTTTCTACCATTATATTTATATTAATCTTCGGGAAAGCCGCCTGAAAGCTTTTTAATATAAGAGGCAGGATGTTAGACGACACAAATATAGTACTTCCAATGGTTATATTACCTTTTTTGAGCTTTTGAAGGTCATCTATTTCATTTTTTAAGTTCTTTTCTATGCTTTTTATCTCTTCAATCGCCGAAATATATTTTTGACCGATATCTGTAAGACGAATTTCTCTTCCTGAACGGTCAAAAATCGGAGTTCCTAACATATCCTCAAGTTTTTTTATAGTAAGGGAAAGAGACGGCTGAGAAATAAACAGCTTTTCACTTGCTCGTGTAAACGATTTTTCTTTATAAACTGCATAGGCGTAATCTGCATATTTAAACATCTTTACCTCCATAAACAAAAATATATAATATTCATATAATTATTTATATTTTATTATAACAAATAACTGTGATATAATCAAGACAAAGATTGATGTTTTTGAGGTGAAGTTAAAATGAACAAGAAAACAATTGGTATTATCGGGGGCATGGGGCCTCTTGCAACTGCCGACCTCTTTAAAAAAATTGTGCTTAATACAAAGGCAGACACAGACCAGGAGCATATTAAAATATTGATTGATAATAATACAGATATTCCCGACAGGACAGAAGCAATACTACACAATGGAAAAAACCCTGTTCCTCAGCTTGCAAAAAGCGCGGTATCACTTTGGGCGATGGGAGCAGAGGTGCTTGTGATGCCGTGTAATACAGCGCATTTCTTCCGTGACGAAGTTCAGAAAAGTGTTGACATACCGATTTTAAGTATGATTGAGCTTACGGGAAAATCGCTTCTGGAAAAGGGAATAAAAACAGTTGGACTTCTTGCCACTGAGGGAACTGTAAAAAGCAGAATTTATCAGGATGTTCTTGAAGAAATGGGCATAAAAATAATTGTTCCTGCCGAGGAGGGCCAGAAAGAAATAACTGATTTGATTTACAGCGGAGTAAAAGCAGGAAAAAAAGACTATGACGTTACAAAAGTAAAAGAAGTTATGGAAAGCTTATTTAGCCGCGGTGCAGAAACTTTAATTTTAGGTTGTACGGAGCTTCCCGTTGCAGTTGATATGTATAGCCTCAATTACAACACTTGCGATCCTACACTAGAGCTTGCAAGGGGAGCAATTAAAGCGGCAGAGGGTAAATGCACATAAAAAAGAGGGAGAATTTTTCTCCCTCTTTTATTATTTTATATCTGCCACAATTTTTTCCGGTGCTGATAGAAGCTGTTCCGGGTTTTCCAATACTCTTTTGAGCTTTTTAAAGGCGGTAGCATAATAGTGACCATCGCAGATTCTTTCGTCACAAACCAAGGTAAAGTCCAACAAACGGCGCTTTTCAACTTCGCCCTCTTTATTTAAAACATATTCAGTTCGCTTTGCGCCAAGGGCTACAAACAAGGGTAGGTTACCGAAGTTGTAAAGATGATGATAAACCGGCGGTATTCCCAAAGAACCTAAGTTTGTTATAAAAAGCGAGCCGTGGAAAGGGCTTACCTTTGTAAGCGCACGGGGAAGAAGACCAAAATAGTCCAAAAGCTTTAAAAGCCACACGGCGAATTTTAAGAACACACCTGGGAAGCTTACAAGTATCTTTGCAGCAACGTCCATTCCGTTTGTGGTGGACTCTTTTTTATTTTCTTCAATAGTCTGATTTAACTGCCTGTAAACATCTTCTAATGTGAAATCGGGCATTGCATCAAGCTTGATAACAGTTTCGGGAGCATTAAGCTTAAGCTCCTTTTTTATTGTAAGACATATTTCTATGTTGTTTCTTGCATAAAGACGCTGACCGCGGATAAAACGGTTTATTCCGGGAAGCTGAGAGGCTACTCGAATGTATGCAGCCATAAAAAGATGCATCATACCTATGCCTTTTAATCCATCTGCACGAAGTCTTGAGATAAGCTCTTCGCACTTGCCTATATCTATTGTTGAAGAAAATGTGTTAGATGCGCCAGAACGCTGCGGCATAATAAATGGCGAAACAGCGTCCATAGGAATAGAACTTTTAATTCTTCTGCCTTCTTTTTTGCTCATAAAAACACCTCATTTTTTATGTATAGTACTATTTTATCAAAAAATCCGACAAATTACAAGAAAAAGTTCTTAAAACCAAAAAAACGCGCTTTAAAAATTTATTTACAGTGTTAAATTTTTATGCTATAATTAGCACATATGGGTGATATAGTGAATGTGTTTATTAAAAAGGGGGGAGCTTTTTATGAAGACGATTTTTGTGATAAACCCCAGGGCAGGACAGGGAAAAAATATTGAAAGCTTTGTTTCGCAGGTTAAAGAAACTGCATTGAAAACAGGAAAAGATGTTTTTATTTATATGACAAAAGCGGTTGGAGATGCAAAAAGGTTTGTTAAAGAATATTGCGAAAACAACGGCGCGGCAAGGTTTATCTCTTGTGGTGGAGACGGAACTTTAAATGAAGTTGCAAATGCCGCATTAGGATTTGATGGCGCTGAGGTCGGGGTTGTACCTCTCGGAACAGGAAATGACTTTGTAAGAAATTTCGGTGCCGATTTTAAAAATATAGAATATCAGATAACAGGCGAAAGCGTAAAATGTGATATCATAAAATACACAACAGAACTTTCGGGCGAGCAAAAAGAGGGATATTGCGTCAATATGTTCAACATAGGCTTTGACGCAAATGTTGCCTCTCTGGCTTCAAAATTAAAGGAAAAACCCTTTATATCGGGATCGTTTGCATATTTTGGCTCAATTATAATAAATCTCATAAAGAAAAAGGGTGCAAACATTAAAATTGAGATAGATGGCGAAGAAGTGGGCAAAGGAGAGTTTTTGCTTTCCTCTGTTGCGAACGGTTGTTATTGCGGTGGCGGAATATTAAGCAATCCCTTGGCTGATATTTGTGACGGACGAATAAATATAAACATAATAAGAAATGTTTCAAGGCTAAAATTTATCGGGCTGTTGCCGTTATATATGAAAGGCACTTTTTTAGAAAAGAAAGGCATTGAAAAAATTATTTCAAGCGTAAAGTGCAGAAAAGTTATGATTGAGCCTCTGGAGGGGAAGATAGAAATGTCCTGTGACGGCGAAATTATCACTGCAGGAAAAACAAATTTTGAAATTCTGGAAAAAAAGCTGAGTTTTGTTGTGCCGGGCATGCCAAGAGAGGAAACAAAAGAGCTTTTAACAGTTGGTGGTGAAAAGAAGTGAATATTATACATCTTAAATATGCTGTTGAGGTTAGTAAGGCAGGCTCAATAAACCGCGCGGCAGAGGCTCTTTTGGTGGGTCAGCCTAATTTGAGCCGTGCCATAAAGGAGCTTGAAAATTCTTTAGGTATAACTATATTTGTAAGAACAACAAAGGGAATGAAAACAACCCTTGAGGGGGAAAAGTTCCTTATTGATGCAAGGAAAATTTTGCGTCAGTTTGAAGAGCTTGAAAAAGCGTATTCAAAAAAATCCGAGAAAGGCATTGAATTTTCTTTTTATGCGCCGAGAGCAGGATATATAGCAGCTGCATTTGCCGAATTTATAAAAAGAATTGATACTGATGGTGCAAATATAAAATATGAAGAAGCAAGTGCTGAAGAGGCTATTTCAAAGGTAAAAAGGGGCGACTGCGCACTGTCGATTATAAGATATGAAGAGAGGCTTTCGGGATATTTTGGCGAACTTATAAGAGAGAATGGCCTTGCTGAAATGGAGATAGGAAAGTTTTCTGAAGTTTTAATTGCAAGAAAAGACAGCGAGCTTTTTGAAAAAAAGGATATAACTGAGAGTGATTTGAGAGAATATATGGAGCTTGTTTCCCCCGAGGATGGCGAAAAAACAGATAGCCTCCATATTGAGCCGGGCGGAAAAATTAAGATTCACGAAAGATACATACAGCTTGAGGTTTTATCGGGAAATGACAAAACCTTTATGAGAGGTATGCCTATTCCTGAAAAAACTCTTGATTTATGGGGTCTGGCACAAAGGAAAGTAGAGGGTCTTTGCGCAGAATATAAAGATTCTGTGGTTTATGAAAAGGAATATAAGTTTTTGCAGACAGATAAGCTGTTTTTAGAAGAATTATTTAAGTCCCGCGATAAGATAATAAAAAGCGAAGCATAGCGTTATATAAATAAAGCATAACGTTATGCTTTATTTATAATTCCAAAAAACGAAACTTTGTGGTAAAATTATTGCGAAAAGGTATGCTTTTTAAGCGATAAACTGGTAATTGTCAAGGAGAAAGAAAATGTATAAGATTTTAAATAAAAAGGTGCTTAATCCATTTGTAACTCAGATGGAAATAGAAGCGCCCCTGGTTGCGGCAAAGGCTAAACCGGGTCAGTTTATTATTTTAAGGGTTGACAGTGAGGGAGAAAGAATTCCCCTTACCATAGCTGGTTCGGACAAAGAAAAAGGTTCAGTTAAGATAATATTTCAGATTGTCGGCGCAACAACAACAAAGCTTAACAATAAAAACGAGGGCGAATTTATAGAAGATTTTGTTGGTCCCTTAGGAAGAGCTACACATACTGACGGAATTAAGAAGGTTTGCGTTGTTGGCGGCGGTGTTGGTTGTGCGATAGCGTTGCCTGTTGCAGAGGAATTTGCGCGCCTTGGCGCACACGTTACCAGCATAATAGGCTTCCGTGATAAAAGCCTTGTTATATTGGAAGATGAATTTAATGCTTGCTCTGATAATATGATTTTAATGACAGATGACGGCTCTTACGGACGAGGCGGAAATGTAACTGTTCCTCTTAAGGAGATGCTTGAGGCGGGCGAAAAGTTCGATATGATTATCACGATAGGACCTCTTATCATGATGAAATTCGTAACTTTAACAGCGAAGCCTTTCGGCGTACCTGTTACCGCATCTATGAATCCTATTATGATTGACGGAACAGGAATGTGCGGAGGCTGCAGACTAACATTAAATCAGGACGGAAAGAAGGTTACTAAGTTTGCTTGTGTAGACGGGCCTGAATTTAATGCATATGAAATAGATTTTGACGAAGCTATGTCGAGAGGAAGAATGTATTCTGATTTTGAGCGCCATGCTCACGATGCCTCTTGTAATTTGTTTAAAAAAGCCTGAGGGGGAGTGAGAGAATGGCTATAATTCCAAATAAAAATGAAATGCCTACAAGGGCGCCTGAAGTCAGGGCGCATGATTTTGAAGAAGTTGCTTTAGGTTATACCGAGGAGTTAGCAACAAAAGAGGCCGAAAGATGCCTTAACTGCAAAAATCAGCCTTGTGTTAAGGGTTGCCCCGTAAATGTTAATATTCCGGGCTTTATTGACTTGATTAAAAAAGGAGATTTTGAGGGGGCTTATCAGGAGATTTCAAAAACGTCATCTCTTCCTGCGGTATGCGGCCGTGTTTGTCCTCAGGAAAATCAGTGTGAAAAGAATTGTACTTTAGGCGTAAAGTTTGAGCCTGTCGGAATTGGCAGACTTGAAAGATTTGTTGCTGACTGGCATAATGAAAATTCTTGTGCCGAGGCTAAAAAGCCTGATAAGAACGGGCATAAGGTGGCTGTTGTAGGTTCAGGGCCGTCAGGTCTTACCTGCGCAGGTGACTTAGCGAAAAAAGGCTATGATGTAACCATTTATGAAGCGCTTCATACAGCAGGCGGTGTTTTGGTTTACGGAATTCCTGAATTCCGTTTGCCGAAAAAAATTGTTGCAAAAGAAGTTAATACTCTAAAGTCTTTAGGCGTAAAAATCGAGACAAATGTTGTTATAGGAAAAACACTTACGATTGATGAGCTGTTCTGCATGGGCTTTGAGGCTGTATTTATTGGCTCGGGAGCAGGACTTCCAAGCTTTATGGGAATTCCCGGAGAGTCTTTAAAAGGAGTTTATTCTGCTAATGAGTTTTTAACAAGAAGCAATCTTATGAAAGCTTACCTTGATAATTCTGCGACTCCTATTATGAAAGGCGGAAAGGTTTGTGTTGTAGGCGGCGGAAATGTTGCGATGGACGCTGCAAGAACTGCACTTAGACTAGGTGCAGAAAAGGTATATATTGTTTACCGCCGTTCTATGGAAGAGCTTCCGGCAAGAAAAGAAGAGGTCGAACATGCCGAGGAAGAGGGGATTATTTTCGAGCTCTTAAGAAACCCTGTTGAAATATTAGGATATAACAACCCTGATGACCCGAGAGATGTTAAAAACGGATTTGTAAGAGGTATGCGTCTTATTAAGATGGAACTAGGCGAGCCTGATGAAAAGGGCAGAAGAAGACCGGTTACAGTTCCCGGTTCAGAGTATGAGATAGAGGTGGATACCGTTATAATGTCAATAGGAACTTCGCCGAACCCATTGATTAAAGATACAACTGAGGGCCTTGAAGTAAACCAGAGAGGCGGAATTATTGTTAATGAAGAAGGGCTTACCTCCCGCGAGGCTTTGTATGCGGGCGGAGATGCCGTAACAGGCGCTGCAACAGTAATTTCGGCTATGGGTGCAGGAAAAACTGCCGCAAAAGCTATCGATGATTATATTATGAATAAATAATAATTTAAATAAAAAACGGAGGAATGTAAAAATGGTAAAAGTTAGTGTTTGTATTGGTAGCGCTTGCCGTAGGCGTGGCGCTAATGATGTTATGGCTTGTTTTGAAAAGTTAGTTGAGGAACTTTCTTTGCAGGATAAGGTAGAGATTGCTCCAAGCTTCTGCACGCTAAAATGTAACAGCACAAATGTTGTTGTAAGAGTAAATGATGAAAAATATGGTATCCTTTTGGAAGAGACGAAAGAGTTTTTTGAGAAAAATGTTCTGCCCCTTGTAAAATAATGCGTAAAATAAGCTGTGGCGCTGTGTGCGCCGCAGCTAATTTTAAATTGGCAAAATGTTAAAAATAAGGGTAAAATATAGGAAAAATTAATGTAAAAACCCTAAAACAAACAAAAAAGGGAAGAACTTTTGCAAAGATTGTTAAAAAAAAATCAAAATTTTATTGATTTTGCAGCTTTTGTGTGTTAAAATTATCAACAAAAGATGCAAAAAATAAAAGCCTTCGGCTTAAAGAGAGAGGATGAAAATTATGAACAAAATTACAATTATAGGAGCGGGCAGTGTTGGTTCAACTATCGCATACACATTAACCGTACTTGGAACAGCATCTGAAATTGTTTTGATTGATATTAACAACGAAAAAGCATTGGGAGAAGCGCTTGATATCCGCCAGGGAACTCCGTTCTGTAGTTCTGCTACAGTTTATGCGGGCTCATATGAAGATGCTAAAGGCTCAGACATTGTAGTTCTTGCTTCGGGTGTTGCAAGAAAGCCGGGTCAGACAAGACTTGACCTTGCTCAGACAAATGTTGACATAACAAAGAAGATTATTCCTGAAATTACTCGTTATGCACCTGATGCAGTATATCTCATAGTTAGTAATCCGGTTGACATTTTAACATATACTTTCTGCAAGTATTCAGGTCTTCCGGAAAGCCAGATTATCGGTTCGGGAACACTTTTGGATACTGCAAGACTAAGAACCTGTATTGCTGAGTATTATTCAATAAATCAGCAGAATGTTCATGCGTATGTGCTTGGTGAACACGGAGATTCTTCTTTCGTTCCGTGGTCTATTGCAAATGTTTCAAACATTCCGATTCTTGAGGGTCAGAGCTTTATCGTGGACGGTAAAAAGTGGCCTAAGATAAATTACAAGGAAGTTGAAGACTACGTTAAAGGCTCCGGTGGATTGGTTATAAGACAGAAGGGCGCAACTTTCTATGCTGTTGCAATAACAGTTTCTCATTTGTGCAAATGCATACTAAGCGGCATTAATACAACAATGACTGTTTCTACTATGCTTCACGGAGAGTATGGTGTTGATGATGTGTGCTTAAGCTTGTTAAACATTGTTAACAGCAAGGGCGTAGAAGGCAAGATGATGCTTCCTTTGACTGACGGAGAAATCAAAGCTTTGCATAACAGTGCAGACTGCTTAAAGTCTATTATAAACCAGATTAAGTTTTAACGGGAGGAATAAAAATGGATTACCGCATTGAGCATGACTCTATGGGAGAGGTTAAAGTTCCCGCTGACCGTCTTTGGGCGGCTCAGACTCAGAGAAGCCATGAGAATTTTGAAATAGGTGTAGATATTGAAACAATGCCAAAAGAGATTATTCACGCATTTGGCGTGCTTAAAAAAGCAGCTTCCTTGGCAAACGCTTCGCTTCGTCCTGAAAAAATGACTAAAGAAAAGTGCGAGGCAATATCTGCGGCATGCGATGAGATAATGGAAGGAAAGCTATCCGGCCATTTTCCTCTTGTCGTTTGGCAGACAGGTTCAGGAACTCAGTCTAACATGAACGCAAACGAAGTTATTGCAAACAGAGGAAATGAGATTGCAGGCGAAAAAATTCTTCATCCTAACGATGATGTAAATATGAGCCAGTCTTCAAATGATACATTCCCGACTGCAATGCATATATCGGCAGTTTTAATGATTGAAGATAAGCTTATTCCTGCAGCGAACACTCTTATAGAAACATTTAAGAGACTTGAAAAAGAAAATGACGATATAGTAAAGAGCGGAAGAACACATCTTCAGGATGCAACTCCTATTAAGTTCAGCCAGGAGATAAGCGGCTGGAGATCAAGCCTTGAAAGAGATGTTGAGCTTTTAAAGCTTTCTGTTAAGCCTCTTTGCGAGTTGGCATTGGGCGGAACAGCAGTAGGAACAGGGCTTAATGCTCCTCGTGGATTTTCTGAGGCAGTGGCCGAGGAAGTTTCAAAAATAACAGGCAAAAGCTTTGTTACAGCTGAAAACAAGTTCCATGCGCTTACATCAAAAGATGAATTAGTTTTCGCTCACGGCGCAATAAAGGCGTTGGCTTGTGATATGTTAAAAATTGCAAACGACGTTCGTTGGCTTGCGAGCGGACCCCGTGATGGTCTTGGAGAGATTTTCATTCCTGAAAATGAACCCGGCTCTTCTATTATGCCCGGAAAAGTTAATCCTACTCAGTGCGAGGCTGTAACAATGGTTGCAGTTCAGGTTATGGGTAATGACGTAGCGGTAGGAATGGCAGCGTCTCAGGGTAACTTCGAGCTTAATGTATTTATGCCGGTTTGTATATATAATTTCCTGCAGTCAGCAAGACTTCTGTCTGAGGCGATTGTTTCATTTAACAAAAACTGTGCAGTAGGAATAAAGGCAAATCGCGAAAAAATGGCGCATAATCTTCACAATTCACTTATGCTTGTGACAGCGCTAAATCCGTATATCGGATATGAAAATGCGGCAAAGACTGCAAAAAAAGCCTATAAAGAAAACATTTCTCTTAAAGAGGCATGTGTTGCACTTGGCTTTTTAACAGAAGAAAAATTCGATGAAGTGTTCCATCCGGAACAGATGGTGTGATATATTAAAAATAACGGAAAGGGAGAAACGTTATGAAGGTGAGTTATTATCCCGGTTGCACACTTAAGACAAAGGCAAAAGACCTTGATAAATATGCAAGAGAATGTGCGCTTAAGTTAGGTGTGGAAACGGTAGAAATAGAAGACTGGCAGTGCTGTGGCGGATGCTTTACAACCTCTAATGATGAAATTGCAACAAAGCTTTCATCTGTAAGAGCGCTTGTGTCTGCCCGCGATGAAGGCAGAAAGCTTGTAACTGTTTGTTCTGCTTGCCACAATGTAATAAAGCAGACTAATCATCAGATAAAAAATGATTCAGATTTTGCATTCCGTGCAAATAA
This sequence comes from uncultured Clostridia bacterium, assembly GCA_937892135.1. Classification (GTDB taxonomy): domain Bacteria; phylum Bacillota; class Clostridia; order UBA1381; family UMGS1253; genus CAKSHP01. Next base: position 10,972 of record CALAUK010000046.1, read on the forward strand.
CTACATGAAGCTTGAAACTCCTTATAATGGAGAAACAGAGGTTTTGCATTACCTTGAGCTTTTAAGAGATGTTATAGGCTTTGATGAGGTTAAAAAGCAGGTTGTTAAGCCTTTAGAGGGAAAAAAGATTGCGCCTTACTATGGCTGTCTTCTTTTGCGTCCCGGCAAGGTTTTAAAGCTTGACGATCCGGAAAACCCCACAGTTATGGAAAATCTTATTCGCGCGCTTGGCGCAGAGGCAGTTGTTTCTTCTTACAGAAACGAGTGCTGCGGCGGTTATGTTGTGCTTGAGGATAAAGAATCTTCCGAAAAGAAGAGCCTTAGCATAGTAAACAATGCGAAAGCAAGCGGTGCGGATATGATAGTAACAGCGTGTCCCCTTTGCAAGTATAATCTTGAAAAAGCCGGAAGTGATATACCGGTTGTATACTTTACTGAACTTCTCGCCGAGGCGTTTGGTTTAAAGGAGGGCGTAGAGGATGACAAATAAAGAGATTTGCATGGAGATTATCCGCATAAGCGGAGTTAATCCCATAAAATGTATGAAATGCGGAAAATGTACAGGAAGCTGCCCGTCTTATGATGAGATGGAGTTTCATCCGCATCAGTTTGTAAGTATGATAAATGATGGCGATGTAGCACCTTTATTGGAGTCCGAATCTGTGTATAAGTGCTTAAGCTGTTTTACTTGTATGGAGAGATGCCCTCGTGGTGTTGAACCCGCAAAGCTTATTGAAGCAGTAAGACTTATAAAGACAAGACCTCAGGGAGCTAACCATTTAAAATCGGATAGAATTCCCGAGCTTTTAGATGAGGCTATGCCGCAGCAGGCAATTGTAACTGCTATGCGTAAATATTCAAAGTAAGGAGGGGGAGAGATAATGCAAAGAATTGGTGTATTTGTGTGTTGGTGCGGAAGCAATATCGCGCAGACAGTTGATGTTAAAGCTGTCAGCGAGGCGTTAAAAAGCGAGCAGGGCGTTGTTTTCTCCGCCGACTATCAGTATATGTGTTCCCAGGCGGGACAGGAAATGATAAAAGAAGCGATAAAAGAGCATTCGCTTACAGGCATCGTTGTGTGCTCATGTTCTCCTCGTATGCATGAGGCGACATTCAGAAAAACTGCCGAGAGTGCAGGAATAAACCCGTATATGGTTGAAATTGCAAACATTCGTGAGCAGTGTTCATGGGTTCATAAGGATATTGAAACAGGAACAGAAAAGGCAATCATTTTAGGTAAGGCGGCTATTGCAAAGGTTAATTTAAATGCCCCCTTAACTCCCGGTGAAAGCCCTGTTACAAAAAGAGCTTTAGTTATCGGCGGCGGTATTGCCGGAATTCAGACAGCTTTAGATATTGCTGATGCAGGCTTTGAGGTAGATATCGTTGAAAAGAATCCTACAATCGGCGGAAAAATGGCACAGATAGATAAGACATTCCCCACTCTTGACTGTGCGGCGTGTATTTTAACACCCAAAATGGTTGATGTGGCTCAGAATGAAAAAATCAGAATTTTCTCATACAGCGAGGTAACAGAGGTTGGCGGTTTTGTTGGTAACTTCAATGTTAAGATAACAAAAAAAGCCCGCTATGTTGACGAGGTTAAGTGCACAGGCTGTGGTATTTGTACAGAAAAGTGCCCTCAGAAGAAAGTTCCCAACGAATTTAACTTAGGTATGGATAACCGCCGTGCTGTTTATATTCCGTTTGCTCAGGCAGTGCCGAAGGTGGCAACTATTGATGCCGACTACTGTACTATGCTTAAAACAGGCAAGTGCGGTGTTTGTGCAAAGGTTTGCGGTGCAGGCGCAATAGATTATAATCAGAAAGATGAAATAATAGAAGAAAAATACGGTGCAATCGTTGTTGCAACAGGCTTTAATCCTATAAGCATGGATAAGTTTGATGAGTATGCGTACAATCAGTCTAAAGATGTTATCACTTCTTTGGAGTTTGAGCGTCTTACAAATGCGGCAGGCCCGACAGCGGGCAAGCTTCTTCGTCCGTCTGACGGAAAGCACCCTGAAAAGATTGTTTTTGTTCAGTGTGTCGGCTCAAGATGCGAGTCCTGCGCAGAAAAGGGTAAGGAATACTGCTCAAAGATTTGTTGTATGTATACAGCAAAGCACGCGATGCTTACTCGTGATAAATATCCCGACACAGAGGTTTATGTGTTCTATATTGATGTAAGAACACCCGGTAAAAACTTTGACGAGTTTTACAGAAGAGCCGTTGAAGAATACGGAGTGCATTACATTAAGGGTATGGTTGGTAAGGTTATTCCCGAGGGCGATAAGCTTAAGGTAAGAGCGTCTGATTTGATAAACGGAAAGCAGATTAATATAGATGCTGACCTTGTTGTATTGGCGGCGGCAATAGAGCCTGACAAGTCTGCAAGACCTTTGGCAACAATGCTTACAGCAAGTATGGATACAAACGATTTCTTTACTGAGGCTCATCCGAAGCTTCGTCCTGTTGAAAGTCCGACAGCGGGCGTGTTCTTGTCAGGTGCCTGCCAGGGACCTAAGGATATTCCCGAAACTGTTTCTCAGGCGGGAGCGGCGGCTTCTAAGGTTATAGGCCTTCTTTGTAAGGATAAGCTTTTGGGAAATCCCTGTATTGCTCATTCAGACGAAATGATGTGTAACGGCTGCTCAAGCTGTGAAAGGGTTTGTCCTTACGGTGCAATAACTTATACAGATAAAGAATTCCGTATGCCTGACAGAACAACAAAGCTAAGAAGAATTGCAGTTGTTAATGAGGCAGTATGTCAGGGCTGTGGCGCTTGTACAGTTGCCTGCCCGTCAGGAGCTATGGACTTAAAGGGCTTTAAGAATAAACAGATTTTAGCGGAGGTGGATGCAATATGCAGATAAAAGAACATAAACCACTTATTGTGGCATTTTGCTGTAACTGGTGTTCTTATGCGGGCGCTGACCTTGCAGGTAACAACCGACTTAATTATCCTGCCGATGTTAAAATTATCCGTGTTCCCTGTTCATGCAGAGTAAACCCGATGTTTATTTTAAGAGCGTTTCAGCGTGGTGCAGACGGCGTTATAATTTGCGGTTGTCATCCGGGAGACTGCCATTATACTTCAGGAAACTACTTCACAAGAAGAAGAATGGCTCTTCTTTTCTCAATGCTTGATTACCTTGGAATAGAAAGAGAGCGTACCCGTGTTGAGTGGGTATCAGCGGCAGAGGGCGCAAAATTTGCGCAGACTATGAATGAATTTGTAGAGGCCGTTACCGCTTTGGGCGAGAACAAAAGATTGGAGGATTTGAGATGCAAAAAATAAATCGTGATATTCTTTTGGAAAAAGCTTGCTCACTTATGGAAAACGGCACAGTAGACAGAGTTCTTGGCTGGAAAGAGGGCGAATTCTGTTACGATGTAACACCTTTTGTGTTTAAAGATACAGAAACTCTTAAAAAAGATTTTGTTTTTAATGCTTTCTGCGGTGCTAACTTTTCAAAATATCTTATAAAAGAGTGTGAAAAGAGCGAGGGCAAGGTGCTTGTATTCTTAAAACCTTGTGACACATACAGCTTTAATCAGCTTTTAACAGAGCATAGATTTTCAAGAGAAAAAGTTTATGCAGTAGCAATTCCTTGCGATGGAATGGCAGATATTTATAAGATTAAAGAAAAAATTGATGCAGTTTCAGGCATAGAATTTGACGGCGAAACTTTAGAGGTTTCTTCTGTTTACGGCGAGAGTGAGAAATTTAATCTTTCAGACGTTTTGTTGGAAAAGTGCGCTTCTTGCAAGAGCAAAAAGCACGTAGCTTACGACGAGCTTATCGGTGAAGACGGCGAAGTAATAGATTCAAATCGTTTTGACGAGGTTGAAAAATTAGAGAAAATGACAAGCGAAGAAAGATTTGCTTTTTGGCAGAACGAGCTTTCAAGATGTATAAGATGTAATGCTTGTCGTGATGTGTGCCCCGCGTGCACATGCGAAAAATGTGTTTTCGGAAATCCTGAGTCAGGTGTTGAAAACAAAGCGATTTCTGACAGCTTCGAAGAAAAGATGTTTCATATTATAAGAGCTTTCCATGTTGCCGGCAGATGCACAGACTGCGGAGAGTGTTCAAGAGTTTGCCCTGAGCACATTCCTCTTCATTTATTAAACAGAAAGTTCATTAAGGATATAAATAGTTTCTACGGCGAGTATCAGGCAGGAGAGAGCGTAGGAAACCGTGCTCCTCTTGTTGACTATACATTAGATGATATTGAGCCGACTGATGCAGTGGCGAAAGGAGATGGCGAGAATGCGTAAATGTTCTTTTGATTCACTTGACGCAGTTTTTGAGCTTTTAAGTGCAAAAATGCCCGTTTATCTTCCTGTTGACGGAAAGAGCGGCGCTTTTTATAAGAAGTGGGAAAAGGGAGATAAATACTCTACTGCCCTTAACACAACAAGAAGCGCGAAAGACTTTTTCTTCCCTCAGTCAGAAAATATGATGGATTTTAAAACAGAGGGAAAAACCATCGAAGTTATTGACACTCGTGAAGATATCGGAAATTTTATAATTTTTGGTGTTCGTCCTTGTGATGCAAAAAGCTTTGAAATTTTAGACAGAGTGTTCCTTACTGAGCCTTGCGACAGTTTTTATAAAAACAAGCGTGAGAATGCAACTGTTATAACAATGGCGTGCGGAAGACCTTCCGAAACCTGTTTTTGTAATGCTTTCGGCATAGATGCGGCGGGCAAGGTTGGTGATGTAAGCTGTGTTATTTCAGACGGCGAGGTTTATTTTGAGGCTGTAACCGAAAAAGGCGAGAAGTTTATTTCTGAAATAGAAAAAGTTACTGAGGATACTGATAATAAAAAGGCTGAGGCTGAAAGAGAGAAAATCAGAGGCTATATTAAAAAGCTTCCCTTGTCAAATCTTGACACTTCCTCTTTCGGAGCAGGCAAAACAGATGAGTTTTTCGGAAGCGAAAAATGGGAAGAGCTTTCAAAAAACTGCTTAGGCTGCGGAACATGTACTTTTGTGTGCCCGACATGTCAGTGTTATGATATTAAAGATTTTAACACAGGTCATGCTGTTAAGAGATTCCGTTGCTGGGATTCTTGTATGTACTCTGATTTTACAAAGATGGCACACGGAAACCCAAGACTTACACAGAAAGAGCGTTTCCGTCAGAGATTTATGCACAAGCTTGTGTACTTCCCTGAAAACAATGAGGGAATATTCGGTTGTGTAGGTTGCGGAAGATGTCTTATAAAGTGTCCTATTTCAATGAATATTGTTAAGGTTATGAAAACTCTTGGAGGTGAGGATAATGAATAATAAAGACCCATTGATTCCTGTGGTTGGCGAGATATTCGATATAAGAATAGATACTCCCGATGTTAAAACCTTCAGAGTCCTTACTCCTGACGGAAAAAAAGCGTTTGACCATAAGCCCGGTCAGTGCGCTATGCTTTCCATTCCCGGTGTTGGCGAGGCGATGTTTTCAATAACATCCTCTCCTACTAACACAGAATATATGGAATTTTCAATTAAGAAGTGCGGTTGTGTTACAGACTGGCTTCATCAGGCAGAGGTAGGTCAGCAGGTTACTATAAGAGGACCTTACGGAAGACCTTTCCCCGTTGATGATGCGTTTGCCGGTAAGGATATGTTGTTTATTGCCGGCGGTATCGGTCTTGCACCTTTGCGCTCAGTTATAAACTACTGCCGTCACTATCGTGACCGTTACGGAAAGATTGATATAGTATACGGCTCAAGAAGTATGGACGATTTGGTTGATTATAAAGAAATAATCGATGAATGGTGCAAAGATGACGGAATTAACGTTTACCTCACAATTGACCGTGAGCAGGAAGGCTGGGACGGCCATGTCGGCTTTGTTCCAAGCTATGTTAAAGAATTAGGGTTTGATACAAATAAAACTGCAGTTCTTTGCGGACCTCCCATTATGATTAAATTCACTTTAGAAGGTCTTATCGAGCTTGGTTTTGATAAAACTCAGGTTTATACAACTATGGAGCTTAAGATGAAATGCGGTGTGGGCAAGTGCGGCAGATGTAACATAGGTTCTAAATATGTTTGCAAAGACGGCCCTGTATTCAGATGCGACGAGCTTGACGAGTTGCCTGATGAATATTGATTTAGGAGGAGATTTCAGATGGAAAATATGGTTAATATATTTTTGTTTGGCAAAAAGTATGAAGTGCCTGCCAGTATGACAATTATGCGAGCTATGGAGTATTCAGGTTACCAGCTTGTAAGAGGTTGTGGCTGCAGAAACGGCTTTTGCGGTGCCTGCGCTACTATATACAGAATTGCCGGAGATACCGAACTTAAAGCTTGTCTTGCTTGTCAGACAAAGGTTGAGGACAATATGTATATTGCAACTCTTCCTTTCTTCCCGCTCGTAAAAAAGGTTTACGATATTGAAAACATTAAGCCAACAGAGCAGATTATGATGCAGCTTTATCCTGAGATTTACTCTTGTATAGGCTGTAACGCCTGCACAAAGAGCTGTACTCAGAAGCTTAATGTTATGCAGTATATAGCTTATGCTCAGCGCGGCGAATATGAAAAGTGTGCTGAAGAGTCTTTTGACTGTGTAATGTGCGGTGTTTGTTCTTCAAGATGTCCTGCCGGAATTTCTCATCCCCAGGTTGCAATGCTTGCGCGCCGTTTGAACGGAAAGTATCTTGCTCCCGGTTGCGGTCACTTAGATGAGCGTGTTCGTGAGATTAAAGACGGAACATTTAAAGACCTTATTGAAGAGCTTATGCAAAAGCCCATTGATGAAATAAAAGAATTATACAACAATCGTGATATAGAGAAATAAGGAGGGGTGACTGATGTATTCTGAAGAAATTAAAAAATCTATCGAGGCAGTTGAGGCTGCAAGAGATAAAAATATTGCTTTTGAGCCCGAAAGAATGACTGCAAAGCAGAAAGAAGAATTATTGGCAGCCTACCATCCTGACTATAAAAAAGATGAGTTTGAAACTTTAAAGATTGGCCCCAATAAAGGCGAAAGCGTTCCGAAAGAGCTTGCAGCTATTTTGGAGGCAAAAAGCAGAATTTCGGCATCTGATGTTGACCTTACAAAACCCGACTATGATGTTGATGTTTTGGTAATCGGCGGTGGCGGTGCAGGTTCTTCTGCGGCTATCGAGGCTCACGAGGCAGGCGCAAATGTTATGATTGCAACAAAGCTTCGTATTGGTGATGCTAACACAATGATGGCAGAGGGCGGTATTCAGGCTGCTGATAAGCCCAACGACTCTCCCGCTATCCACTTTGTAGACGCTTTCGGCGGCGGACATTTCGCCGCAAAGAGAACGCTTCTTTCAAAGCTTGTCTCATAAAATATTCTTTCACTTTATCACACTCTTTTCTTTTTTATTATCTCTTCTATCACGTTTATCATTGCGTTTACCATCACGCTTTCCATAACGACCTGTTTCTTTATCGTTTCTTAAATTGTCAGGTATAACAACGATATAACGATTTGGTTCTTCACCTTGAGACTCAGTTTTAACACCTTCATATTCAGAAAGAGCTGAGTGAATAATTTTTCTTTCAAAAGGGTTCATTGGTTCTAACGTAAGGCTTTTACCATATTTAATTGC
>CALAUK010000047.1 GCA_937892135.1 uncultured Clostridia bacterium
AATAGAGTACAAGCTTAAAAAAGATGAAACTTTAGAGAGTTTGTGCGAGTGGCTTTTAAAAACAAGCGCAGAGCTTATGTATGATTGTGTTATAAACTATGACGAGTATATAAAAACTGCAAAAGAACAATCAGGCGGCGAATACTGGAAAATGCCCACGAAAGATGATATGACCTTTGACGATAATACACCGATAGAAACAAAGGACAGAATTCTAAGAGCTTTTTATGGTTCAGGGTGCTTTTATAAAACTAAAAATGGTGAGATTAAAATTAAAAAAGGTAAGCTTAATCGAAACGGAGAGCTGATTATAATAGAATAAGCATAAAAAAGGGCACAGGGATAAATAAATCCAACTTTGATAAATTGCTCTTTATCAAAGTTGGATTGCATATTTTTGCAGTATATTACCTATAAGGCCCTTTTTTATTATTTTATGAGGATTAAATCCTATTGCTTATTTTCAGTTTTTTACACTCATACTCTTTTCTCTTGCTTTTTTAGATTACTACATTCAAAATTTTATCAATTACATATTTTTTCTTTGCTTTGTTTACATAAATATATTTTAGTAAACTTAATTAAAAATTCCTACCCATATTTTAAAAATTTCAAAAAATCTCTTCCCAAGGGTTTCTTCATCAGAAATCTCAGGTTTATTCAAATTTTGCCAACTCACCAGTTTTTTCGTCATGACTAATTGGTCGTTTAAAAAAAACTGAGCGTCTCCTAACGAGTCGCCTTTTTTTACCGGTAAGCTTATTTTATCAGGAAGACTCGTTATATCCATAAATACTTTATCTGTGGGTTTTGTGACGATATCTACGTCATCTTCTATTACTAAATCCAAAACTCCTCCGTTCTCTTTTGCCTCTGTCTGATATGATTTTACAACGCTTCCTTTTTTTATAATGTTCGTTTTTGAAAAATTATCGAAAACAAAATCGAACATTTGTTTATGGTCATTCCAATCGTCAGGAGCATTTAATGTAACGCAAATTGCTCCAAAACCATTCTTTTCTACTGAACTTACAAGACATCTTCCCGTAGCCTTTGTAAAGCCAGTTTTTACGCCTGTGCAGCCCTCAAGGCTGTTTAAAAGCCTGTTATGATTTGTAAAATATAGTGTTCTGTTGGTGTTAACAGTGTTACAGGTTCTGCTTTTTGTCTTAACTATTTCGGCAAAATCCTTGTTTTTTAAGGCTTCTGCAGTAATTAGTGCCAAATCATAAGCTGTTGTGTAGTGATTTTCGTCTGAAAGTCCGTTCGGATTAATGAAATTTGTGTTTTTAGCGCCTATTTTATGGGCAGTTTCCGTCATTAAAAGCGCAAAATCCTCCTCGTTTCCCGATATATGTTCGGCAATTGCAACGGCTGCGTCATTTCCCGAATTTAACATAAGACCATACACTAAATCAATCATTTTTATGGTTTCGCCCTCTTTTAAATATAAGGATGAACCCTCGGTATATGAGGCTTTTTTACTTACTGTTACTATTTCGTCAGGCGAAGAGTTTTCAAGTGCCACAAGTGCCGTCATTATCTTTGTTGTGCTTGCCATTCCGGCTTTTTCATTCTCTCTTGAAGAGAGAAAAATGCGACCCGTATCTTTATCTATAACGCAGTACCTTTCTGCAGAGAAACCTAGTGCATTAAACGGAATTATAAGAAGACAAAAAATTAAACAGAAAGCCTTTTTCACAGAAAAACCTCATTTCTTTTTTAGTTAAACATATGAAAAAAGCAGTTTTTTTATAACAAAAAAAGCACACATTGTGTGCTTTTTATTAAATGTTTTTTTTCTGCAAAATCTTTTTTAAAGCTATCAGCGCATTATATCTGTGACTTACCTTGTTTTTTTCTTCTGCCGAAGCTTTTCCAAAGGATTTTTTAAGCTCATCACAGTAAAAAATCGGGTCATATCCAAATCCGCCCTCACCGTCAACTTCGTGTAAAATACTTCCGTAAACATGGCCCTCGGCACTATATTCTTCATTTTCAGAAACAACAAAGGCTATTGCTGAGGTAAAATGCGCACTTCTGTCTTTTTCGTTCTTAAGCTCGCCTAAAAGCTTATCCATTCTGTCTCTGTCTGTTGCATCTTCACCTGCGTATCTTGCAGAGTATATTCCGGGTTTTCCGCCTAAAGCATCAACACAAAGCCCTGAATCATCAGCTATTGCAGGCATATTTGCAAGTCTACTTATAGTTCTTGCTTTTATAAATGCATTTTCCAAAAAAGTACTTCCGTTTTCGGGGACATCAATATCAAGTCCTAGTTCTTTTTGAGATATTACCTCAATTCCAAGCTCGCCTAGAATCGCTTTAATTTCTTTTACCTTGCCCTGGTTTCCTGTTGCCGCTACTATCTTCATTTTACAACACTTCCCTCTAAAACGCGGTCCTTCCCTGCTAAATCTTTAATTATCTTAATGTTGGAAAAACCGTTTTCTTCCATTATATTATAAACGTCTTTTGCCTGAGTATCCCCTATTTCAAAGGCTAAAATACCGCCTGATTTTAAGATTTTCGGGGCAATTTCAGAAATTTTTCTGTAAAACATAAGCCCGTCCTCCCCTCCGTCAAGCGCAAGGTGTGGCTCAAAGTCAAACACATTTTTTTCTAATGTTTTCATTGTTTTTTTGTCTATATACGGTGGGTTTGAAACAAGTATATCGAAGCCTTGAAAAGAAGAAAAATCATCGTTTAAAACATCTTTTTTATAAAACTGCACATTTTCCAAAGAAGAAAGAATATTTTCTGCATTTTTTTTCGATATTTCCAGGGCAATATCCGAAATGTCCACCATAGAAACTTTAGCGCCCTTTATATAATGCGCCAGAGAAATTCCTATGCACCCGCTTCCTGAGCATAAATCTAAAATTTTAGGTTCTTCAAAGCCTAAATCAATTATATGCTCAACTAAAACCTCCGTGTCGGGCCTTGGTATTAAAACGTTTTTGTCAACATAAAAATCAAGGCTCATAAACTCTTTTTGGTTTGTTATATAAGAAACCGGCATATCGTTTTTTCTTTTTTCTATAAAGCCAAGGTAAGTTTTTTCTATATCTTCTGAGACTTCTTTTTCGGAATTTATTATAAGATATGCTTTATCAACATTTAAAGCGTGGCAAAGAAGAACAGATGCATCAAGGTGTGCAGACTGTTTTTCAGCCTCTTTTAATATTAAAGTTCCTTTTTGTAAAAGCTCTCTTATTACCATTTGTCATCCTCGTTATCAGTGGGTAAAACTGCCTTTAATGATATAATTGCAACCTCAAGCTGAGAAAGGTCGGGCTCTCTTGTTGTAAGCTTCTGAAGATAAAGTCCGGGTTTGGTTAAAAGAGCCACACATTTGTTTTTGCTTCTTCCTGCAAATTTAATGATTTCATATGCTAACCCTGCCACAACGGGCAAAAATGCAAGTCGGTACAATACTCTTATAAGTACACTTTCGCTCCATGGAAGAAAAGCATACACAAAAATGCTTACAACCATTACAATTAAAAGAAAGCTTGTTCCGCATCTTGGGTGAAACCTTGAATGGCGCATAGCATTTTCGGGAGTTAACTCTTCTCCTGCCTCGTAGCACGCAATAGTCTTATGCTCTGCTCCGTGATACATAAAAACTCTTTGCATATCTTTCATTTTGCCGACAAGTGCCATATAAATTAAGAATATTATAATTCTTATTGCAGACTCAAGAAAATGAGTGAACACTCTTCCTTGTATCACAGAAAAACTTTTAAATATGCCCTTAATAAAGCCTGTTATAATTGTTGGCAAAAGCATAAAAAGGCCAATTCCCAAGATAAGTGCAAACACTACCGAAATCCACATAATAACATCAAGCATATATTTTCCCATATGCTTTTCAATCCAGATATCGAATTTTGACTTGTTTTCGCCCTCTTCTTCCAAATCAATAAATTCCGCAGAATACATTGTTGCACCAACACCTGTTATAAGGCTGTCTATAAAAGCGACAACGCCTCGCACTATGGGAATTTTATTAAGCTTAAGCTTTGAAACAAGCGAATTATTATCAGTTATTTTAACTTCAACCTCGCCGTCAGGTTTTCTTACGGCTATTGCAGACTTTGACGGGCCTTTCATCATTATACCTTCAAGAACCGCTTGTCCGCCTATTGAGGTCATATGTTTAGGTTTATTTGACATAATAAAACCTCCTCTCATCTTAGTTAGTATAGCACAAATCATAAAATAAAGCAATACGAAAAATGAAAACAAAAAGTAAATAAATTCATAGTGACTTTTGTCGGATTTTGTGCTATAATTAAGTTATAAGCTAAAGGAGGAAGAATATGAAAAGAACTTCAATAATTTCACTTTTTCTTGTGTTTTCAATGCTTTTTTCGACTTGTGTGTATGCATACACACCGTCTGACTGGGCAAAGCAGGACATTGACGAGCTAAAAAGCATAAATATGATACCTGATATATTAAAGGATAAAGATTATAAAGAGAGCATAACCAGAGCCGAGTTTTGTCATCTTGTGGTTAATATGTACAAATATTTAAGCAAAAACGAAGAGCTTCCTTTAGGATATGAGGGTTTTGCAGATACCTTTGATTTGACTATACTTGCGGCATCAGAGCTTGGAATTATAAACGGGTATGATGATGGGTATTTCTATCCTGATAATCCTATAAAACGACAGGAGCTTGCGGCTATTATATGCAGGTGCCTTAAGATTTGCGGAGTGGATATCACTATTTCTGAAGAACTTTCTGCTATGCAGTTTGAGGGTTTTGAAGATAAAGCTGATGTGGCAGACTGGGCGTATGAAAACGTTTCATTTTGCCTTATAAATGAAATAATAAAAGGCCTTTCTGAAACTCAGGTCTCCCCTCTTTCGCACACATCAAGAGAACAGGCATTAGTTATTATAAACCGCTGTATAAAAGCCTTTGAAAGCCAGATTTCGTATGTTCCGCCATTGTTTTCACAGGATGAATATGATTTTCTTTCGTGCGATGTTTCAGGAGATATTTCATTTGTAAACTACGAAAACCGCGCCCTTTCAATCAGTTGGGAAGCTGTTTCAGGCGCCGTAAACTATGATGCATATTTGTTTTTATCAAAAGAAAACTTCTGGTATGCAAATGAAGATACTTATGTTAAAAATATTATCTGCCCCGCAAACGAAGTAACCTTTAAAAATATGCGTGCAGGAAAAAAATATAATATTATTATAAATGCTTTGGACGAGGCGGGAAATATAATTAAAACGATAAACGGCAAAGCTGATGCAAAGGAGTTATATACTCTTGAAGAAAAGGAAGCAATCATTTTTGGAGGAGGAAATATTTATTCAAAATCGTCTGCTGATTCTAAGATGAAGTTAGTTACAGTAAATGTCTGGGCGGTAAACAGACAGGGCGAAAAATACCCCTCTACCCTCTCCTTTTCCGTTCATCAGAACATTTCGCAAATTGTTGTAAAAGCGTTTGATGAAATATTTAACGGAGAAGAAAAGTTTCCTTTTAAAGATGGTGGAGCTTACGCTTGGCGCGAAACAATGTCAAGCGGAAGATACTCTCACCATAACTACGGAACAGCGATTGACTTAAATTATAACGAAAACTACTGCATTTATAAAAATGGCTCGTACACGGGAAAGTACTGGAAGCCGTACGAAGATATTTATTCATTCCCTGCTGACGGCGAGGTTGTAAGCATATTTGCAAAGTATGGCTTTGCCTGGGGCGGAGACGAATGGAGCAACCCCAAAGACTATATGCACTTTAGTTATTTTGATAGGTAAACTTAGGGGGGTTTATAATGGATAATCAGAATAATGGTTTTAATAATGGGTATAATCAATATCCTCAACAGAATAATGTATATAATCAATATTCTCAACAGAATAATAATGCAG
>CALAUK010000048.1 GCA_937892135.1 uncultured Clostridia bacterium
TTTTCTTTCCTGTGCTTCACGGAATGTACGGAGAGGACGGTACTATTCAGGGCTTGTTTGAAATGTCGGGAGTTCCGTATGTTGGATGCGGTGTTTTGGCATCAAGCGTTGGAATGAACAAGATATTTACTAAAATAGTTTTTGAAAGAGCGGGCCTTAAACAGACTCCGTGGATGGCAGTTTACAAAAAAGATTTTAAAAATATAGAAAAATGCATAGATGACATTGAAAAAGAGCTTGGTTTTCCTGTGTATGTTAAGCCTGCAAATGCAGGAAGCTCGGTTGGAATATCAAGAGTAGGAAAAAAAGATGAACTTGAAAAAGCTCTTTTGTTAGCCGCAGAGCATGACAGACAGATTGTTGTTGAAAAAGAGATTCGCGGAAGAGAAGTTGAGTGCAGTGTTTTAGGTAACACAGAAGTCAAGGCGGGTGCTGTTGGTGAGATTATCGCTCCCGGAGACGGATTTTATGATTACGATGAAAAGTATAAGTCAAACACGACAGAGCTTGTAATCCCCGCAAAGCTTGACAGTAAAACTTATGAAAAAGTAAGAAGCGAGGCTGTTAAAGCTTTTATGGCTATTGACGGAGCGGGAGTTGCAAGAGTTGATTTCTTTGTAAGAAGCTCAGATGGCGAGGTTGTTATAAACGAAATTAACACTCTTCCGGGATTTACTTCAATAAGTATGTATCCTAAGCTCTGGCAGGCTCAAGGATTAGCATATGACGAGCTTTTAGATGAAATGATTAATCTGGCAGAAAGCCGCGTAAAGTAATTTTTATTTCTTTTGGAGGAATTATGAACAATAATGCTATAGGGGTTTTTGATTCAGGACTTGGCGGACTTACGGCTGTTAAGGAAATAATGAAAAAGCTTCCTTGTGAGGATGTTGTGTATTTCGGAGATACAGGCCGTGTTCCTTATGGGTCTCGTTCTGCTGAAACCTTATATAAATATGTAACTCAGAATATCAGATTTTTAAAAACATTTAATATAAAGATGATTGTTATTGCCTGCGGAACTGTCAGCACAGTTGTTTTGCCCGTGCTTGACGAAAAAGATGTTCCTGTTTGTGGAGTTGTAAGCGAGGCGGCAAAGGTTTCTGTTATGGAGACTAAAAACAACAAAATAGGCGTTATTGCGACTCAGGGAACAATTAACAGCGGTGCTTTTGAAAAAAGTATTAAAGCTCTTTCTTCTGACGCTGAGGTTTATAGTGTAGCGTGTCCTTTATTTGTTCCGCTTGTTGAAAATGGGCACATATCATCTGAGATGGCTTATCTTGCGGCAGAAGAGTACCTGACTCCTCTTAAGGAAAAAGGAATTGACACTCTTATTTTAGGCTGTACTCACTATCCGTTGCTTACAAAAACGATACAGGATATTATGGGTGACGGAGTAAAGCTTATAAACTCAGGTGAACAGGTTGTAAACTATGTTAAAAGATACCTTGAAGAAAACGATATGCTGACGGATAAAGACACTCCTGGAAATTACAGCTATTATGTCAGCGATGCCACTTTTGAATTTGAAAAGCAGGGAAGTCTTTTCTTAGGCAGGGATATAAAAGGGTTGGTGAAAAGAATTGACATCGACAGGTACTAATGTTAAAATATATACTGAAACTGATATAATTTCCGGAGGAGAGAGCACCAATCTTGTGACGGCTGCGGAGGGCAATCTTTACTTAAGAAACGGAAAGTATTATATTATTTATGAAGAGCCTGATGTGTCTCAGATGAAAGACTGCACAACGACTGTGAAAACAGATTTAAAAACAGTAAGCGTAAAAAGAGGCGGAAGTATTAATACAAACCTTGAATTTGAGCTTAACTGCGAAAAAAGATGTGTGTATAAATTTGAGTTTGGCACAATCATAATGGAAACAAAAGCAACAGTTATTGAAGTTTCTCTTGACGAAGAGGGTGGGGTTATATATCTTGAGTATGAGCTAGACACCGGCGGAGAGAAATCTTTAAACAAGCTTAGAATGACGATAACGAAAAAATGAGGTGTAGTAAATGTCAGTTACTATAGTTGAAAAGCTAAGAGACAATTTAACAAAAATTTTAAAGGATGCTTATAATGAGGCAGTTTCGGCAGGTGAATTAAACCATACCGAAAATTTAGTTATAAATCTTGAAGAGCCAAGAGAAAAATCAAACGGCGATTATTCTTCAAATATGGCGATGATGCTTGCAAAGGAGCTTCGTAACGCTCCGAGAAATATTGCAAACGCCATTGTTTCACATATTAAAATTGGTGGCTTTGTTGACAGATGCGAGGTTGCAGGTGCGGGCTTTATCAATTTTTATCTTAATAATTCATGGCTTTATCCCGTTATGGAGGAGATTGAGCTTAAAGGTAAGGACTTTGGTAAATCTGACTTGGGAAAAAATCAGAAATATATGGTTGAGTTTGTTTCTGCAAACCCGACAGGTCCTATGCATATGGGTAATGCAAGAGGCGGCGCTTTGGGCGACTGTTTAGCAGAGCTATTAAAATGGGCAGGCTATGATGTAACACGCGAGTTTTACATAAACGATGCGGGAAACCAGATTGAAAAGTTTGCAAACTCTCTTGAGGCGAGATATCTTCAGATTTATCTTGGAGAGGACAAGGTATCTTTCCCCGAAGACGGATATCAGGGAGACGATATAAAAGAGCACGCGAAAGCTTTTGCTGAGATTAACGGCGAAAGTTATGTTAATGCAGAGGAAAAAGACAGAAAGGACGCGCTTGTTGCTTACGCCCTTGAAAAGAATGTTGCCGCTCTTAAAACGGACCTTGAAAATTATAGAATTGTTTATGATGTGTGGTTCAGGGAGAGCGTTTTACACAACTCGGGCGAGGTAGCTGAAGTTATTGAGCTTTTCAAAAAGAGCGGACACACCTATGAAAAAGATGGTGCATTGTGGTTTAAGTCTACTGATTTTGGCGAGGAAAAGGATAATGTTTTAGTTCGCGCAAACGGTATTCCTACTTACTTTGCAGCCGATGTAGCGTATCACAGAAACAAAATTGAAACAAGAGGCTTTGATAAGGTTATAGACATCTGGGGTGCTGACCACTACGGTCACGTTGCGCGTATGAAAAATGCGCTTTCTGCACTTGGAATTAATCCGGACAAGCTTGATGTTATAATTATGCAGCTTGTAAGACTTATGCAGGATGGGGAAATCGTAAGAATGTCAAAAAGAACAGGTAAGGCTGTTACTTTAAATGACCTTCTTGAGGATACAAGTATTGATGCGGCAAGATTTTTCTTTAATATGCGTCAGGCGGACAGTCATATGGTGTTTGACCTTGATTTGGCAGTTGAACAGTCAAGCGAAAATCCTGTTTACTATGTTCAGTATGCTCATGCAAGAATGTGCTCTATTTTAAATCTTTTAAAAGAAGACGGAATAAAGGTAGAAAATTACAGTGATATAAATGTAAATCTTCTTTCTGAGCCTCAGGAAATTGAGCTTTTAAAGAAGCTTGCTTCTCTTCCTGAGGAAATTAAAACTGCGGCATTAGCTTATGAGCCAAGCAAGATTACAAGATACTCTGTTGAACTTGCAACAATGTTTCATGCTTTTTATAATGCCTGCCATGTAAGAGGCGAGGACAAGGAGCTTACAAAGGCAAGACTAAAGCTTGTTGACAGTACAAGAATAGTTTTATCAAATGTTCTTACAATGCTTTCGATTGATGCGCCTGAAAGAATGTAAGAAAAAAGGATACCAAAGAATACGGGGGTTTTGGCTATGAGAAAAATTAAAAAGCTTTTAGCATCTTTAATGGCAATCACCTTAATTTTTCAGTTCTCTGTTTTTGCGGATAATAAGGTTATTGTGCCAAATGAAGAGGCAAAGTTTTTTGAAATGGTAACAAAAGACCTTGTTGAAATATATAACTTCGAATTAGACGAGGAAGAGCTTTTAAGAAGAACTATAAGAACAATGCTAAACGAAGACCCTTCGATGCTGGATTCGTTTTTAAGAGCTATGTTTGACAGCCTTGATGATTATTCTGAGTTTTATTCTCCTGAAGAATATAAAGAGGCAACAAAAATGTTTAACGGTATCATCGGCGGAATTGGTATTACTGTAAACAAAACAGGAAACTATGTTGTTATTGTTTCTGTTATAGACGGGGGAAGCGCTCAAAGCGCAGGAATTTTGCCGGGAGATTTGATTGTTTCGGTAAACGGCGAGGATATGTTCTCGCGCCCTATGGATTATGTAACAAGCAAAATAAAAGGTGATGTCGGAACAAGTGTTTTAGTTACGGTTGAGCGAGGCGGCGCGAGATACGATTATTCTTTAACACGATGTGAGCTAAAACCCGAGACCGCTCAGGGAACAATGCTTACAGATAAGACAGCATATATCCAGATAACTCAGTTTACAGATACTACTGATGTTGAATTTAAAAAGGTATTAGACAGTGTTAAATCGAAAGGCGCAAAACAGCTTATTATTGATTTAAGATATAACACAGGAGGCTATGTGCAGACCGCTGTAAATGTTGCAACGCTTCTTGTTCCGAGAGGCACAATTATAACTCATAAAATGAAGTATAATGATTACACAACTGTTTACAGGTCAGAGCTTAATAAAAGTGGGTTTGAGATTGTTACTCTTGTAAATGAATATACTGCAAGTGCGGCTGAAATCTTAGCGAGTGCGCTTCAGGAATCGGGCGCTTCTGTGCTTGTTGGTGAGCAGACCTTTGGTAAGGCAGTAACACAAAATGTTATGGGGCTTTACGAGGGAAGAGGCTGTAAGATTACAACAGGCGAGTACATAACAAGAAACGGCAACAGCATTAATATGGTTGGTATTACTCCTGATTACGAAGTGGATAATGAGGTTTTAACTGTTTCTGATACAACTATGAAAAAATTCAAGTATTTGGGAACGGGATACTGGCCGGGCGGAAGAGATGAGGGCGTATATATTTTAAATGAGCGCCTGTCACTTTTGGGTTACGATGTTGATCTTACAGATGCATATAACGAAAAAACAGATATTGCTATAAAAAGCTTTCAGGAGCTTATGAATCTTAAGACAACAGGCTTTTGTGATATCACAACACAGATGTATATTGCAAATGAAACAAACTCTATGGAAGTAACTGTTGATATGCAGATGGCAAAAGCTTTGGAACTACTGGGCTCAGAGTATAAAGTGCCAACAGTAAAAGAATAATATATTAAAAGAGGATTTTTGGATTTAATATCTTAATAATCCTCTTTTTGTTTATAAAAAATTTAAAAAAAGCACTTTTCATTTTTTTATATTTGTGTTATACTAAAGATTGGTGATTAGTATGAATAAGTTTAATGTTGTGTCTGACTACAAACCAACAGGCGACCAGCCTAAAGCGATTAAAGCACTGTCGGACGGAATTTTAAATGAATATAAAGGGCAGACACTTTTGGGAGTTACAGGCTCGGGAAAAACCTTTACGATAGCGAATACTATTGCAAAGGTTAATAAGCCTACGCTTGTTCTTGCTCACAATAAAACTCTTGCAGCTCAGCTTTGCAGTGAGTTTAAGGAGTTTTTTCCAAACAGCGCTGTTGAATTTTTTGTTTCATATTATGACTACTATCAGCCCGAGGCATATCTTCCGGGCTCTGACACTTATATAGAAAAAGATGCATCTATAAACGATGAGATTGACAAGCTTCGCCACAGTGCAACAGCGGCTCTTTTTGAAAGAAAAGATGTTATTGTTGTATCGAGCGTTTCGTGTATTTACGGTCTTGGTGACCCTGTTGACTACAATAGTATGGTTGTATCTCTTCGTACGGGAATGAGAAAAGACCGTGATGAAGTTTTAAAAAAGCTTGTTAATATGCAATATGAAAGAAACGATATTGCCTTTTTAAGAAACACATTTCGCGTTAAGGGCGATGTTTTGGATGTGTTTGCCTCAAACCAGAGTGACAAGGCAATAAGAATTGAATTTTTTGGTGACGAGGTGGACAGAATTTGCGAAATTAACGCCTTAACGGGCGAGGTTATTGCAAGAAGAGACCACTGTGTAATTTTTCCTGCCTCTCACTATGTTACAACAAAAGAAAAGATGGAAAGAGCCATTTTGGATATTGAAGAAGAGCTTTATGAAAGAGTTTCATATTTTGAAAAGCAAAATAAGCTCATTGAGGCTCAGCGCATAATGCAAAGAACCAATTACGATATTGAAATGATGAGAGAGGTTGGCTTTTGCAGCGGAATTGAAAACTATTCAAGGCACATAAGCGGAAGAAGTGCGGGTTCTGCTCCGTTTACTCTTATGGACTATTTTCCTGAGGATTTTTTGCTTGTGGTTGATGAATCACATGTTACATTACCACAAGTAAGAGGTATGTATAATGG
>CALAUK010000049.1 GCA_937892135.1 uncultured Clostridia bacterium
GAGCCACAAACTCGCCGTCAACACCATTAGCCACTTCTTCGCCTGTTTCAGGGTCAACAATCTTGCATTCAACGCCAACCATAGCAGAGCCAACTGTGTTAACTCTTGTGTCAACAGAGTCTGTTGTTCTGCTCATCGTGCAACCGGGAGACGCCTCTGTCTGCCCGTAAACTATGCAGATTTCTTTCATATTCATCTTGTCTATAACGTCCTGCATAACCTTAACAGGACACGGACTTCCCGCCATAATACCCGTTCTCATATGTGAAAAATCGGTCTTTTCAAAGTTATCGTGGCCAAGCATAGCGATAAACATAGTCGGCACGCCGTGGAAAGCTGTAATCTTTTCTTTGTTTATGCAGTCAAGTCCAAGCCTTGGCGAAAATGCAGGGATAGGTGACATAGTAACGCCGTGAGTCATAGAAGAAGTCATCGCAAGCACCATACCGAAGCAGTGGAACATCGGCACCTGAATCATCATTCTGTCCGCTGTTGAAAGGTCCATGCAGTCGCCGATATTTTTGCCGTTATTAACAACATTATAATGAGTAAGCATAACGCCTTTAGGAAATCCCGTTGTTCCCGATGTGTACTGAATATTACAAACATCGTGCTTGTTTATAGACATCTGACGGCGCAAAACCTCCTCCAAAGGAGTGTTCTCTTTAAGCTCTACCGCCTCTTTAAAGGTTAAACAGCCGGGGTTTTCGCTCTCGATTGTTACAACATTTCTTAAAAACGGAAGTCTCTTTGAATAAAGGGGCTTTCCCTTTTCGTGAGTAGCAAGCTCAGGGCAAAGCTTATTTATAATTTCAATATAGTTTGAATCCTTATATCCGTCGCACATAACAAGCGTATGCGTGTCTGACTGACGAAGAAGATACTCTGCCTCGTAAATCTTATACGCTGTGTTAACAGTAACAAGTATTGCACCGATTTTCGTTGTTGCCCAGAATGTGATATACCACTCAGGAAGATTTGTTGCCCAGATGGCAACCTTGTCTCCCCTTTTAACTCCCATGCTTATAAGCGCGCGGGCAAAGTTGTCAACATCGTCACGAAACTCGGAGTATGTTCTTGTGTAGTCTAGTGTAGTATACCTGAAAGCATACTGATTCGGAAATTCTTCAACCATACGGTCTAACACCTGAGGGAATGTAAGGTCAATTAAAGAATACTTTTCCCACACGTATTTACCCGTTTTTGCCATATTATCAAACAAAACACCTCTTGAAGAATCGTTTTCAAGATATGTTTTCATGTAGTTCATAAAATGCGGAATAACAATTCCTGCATCAGAAAGACTCGGCATCCACCTTTTAACCCACTCAAGAGTTATATAGCCCTCGTAGTTAATTGAGCGAAGTGAAAACATAACGTCTTCGATCGGCACATCGCCCTCGCCCATCATCTTATATAAAACCTTGCCGTCCTCTTCTATTGAGTCCTTAACGTGAACGTGCTTAATGTATGCGCCCAGGTTCTGAAGTGTCTGTTCGGGAGTTTCATTAAAGAATCTGAAAGGATGATGAACATCCCACAAAGCGCCCACATTGTCGCTTGAGATTTCGTTTAGGAGTTTAGAAAGCCTCTTCGTGTCTGCATACACGCCGTTTGTCTCAACAAGCATACAAACTCCCATCTTCTCTGCCATAGGAACTAAAGCTGAAATCTCCTCTGCGACAGCCTTATCGTCAACCTCGCCCGACGGAGCTGGCTCAAGGTCTGCAAGTATTCTTATGTACTTTGCGCCAATCATACTTGCAACCTTAATATATTTTTCAATCTCTTCGATATTTTCTTTTCTTCTGTCAGTGAATCTAAGACAGCTTCCCGTTGCAAGACAGGGAATTTCAATTCCGAGCTTTTTAAGTCTGCCTGCGGTTTTTTCGCAGTTTTCCATATTAAACGGCGAAGTCTGAATTTCGTCTTTAATCTCTCTTATTTCAATTCCGTCAAACCCGAAATCCTTCGCCATGGAAAAGATTTCTTCCCAGCTGTAATTAGGACAGCTTAGTGTTGAAAATGCAATTTTCATATTAAATCACCCTTTCTCGAGAGTAGAAAAAAAACACGTCTCCCGCATAATGCGAGAGACGAAAAATTTCCGTGGTACCACTCTCATTGGTGCAAAACGCACCCACTCATAAGATACAAACATATCCTGCCACATTTACGGCGGGCACACCGTTTTGGCTTACTTTTATTTCAGCCAAACAGCTCAGAGGCGAGCTCGAACAAACCCGGTTACACTGTTTTGCACCAACCAACAGCTCTCTTAATGTCCTCACAAGCAGTTCTTTTTCCTCGTCATAGCCTTTAAATATTAACTTATAAAAAATCTTATCATACAAATAAATTATTGTCAACGGTTTTTCTCTTTAAAGCAAAAAACATTAATTTTTTAATCGCTTTTGCTCAGAAAAGTATGAAAAATCATTTTGTGAGGATGTCAGAAATCTTACAAACATCTCCCGCTCCCATAGTTATAACAATATCCCCCTCTTTTGAGGTGTCTTTGATATAAGATGCGATTTCGTCAAAATCTTTTATATATTTTGCGTCCTTACCCTCTTTTAAGATAGCGTCAGACAATTCCTTTGCGCTTACAAGCCCCGTATCTTTTTCTCTTGCGGCATAAATATCACACACAATAATCTCGTCTGCCGAAGAAAAAGCCTTTTTAAACTCGTCAAACAAAGCCCTTGTTCTTGTGTATGTGTGAGGCTGAAAAATAACGCGGACTCTCTCTTTTGCAATATTTTTTGCAGTTTCAAGTGTGCACATTATCTCTGTCGGGTGATGAGCGTAATCGTCAATCACTGTTGCCCCATTAACCTCGCCCTTTTTTTCAAATCTTCTGTGCACTAATGAAAACTCAGAAACGCCCTCTCTTATAACCTCTTTTTTAATTCCTAAAGCGTATCCCGCCGCAAAGCACGAAAGCGCATTTAAAACATTGTGCCGTCCGGGGACATTTAGCTTAACCTCTATGCTCTCGCCAAAAAATGAAACGGTGAAATTGCCGAAGCCATTTTCGTCATAGCTTACATTCTCTGCCTTAAAATCGGCATCAGCATCTATTCCGTAGGTTAAAACTCTTCCCCGAACCTTGCCTAAGCAATCAGTCGCATTTTTATCATCTGCGCAGACAACTGCAAAGCCGTTTTCGTCAGGGATAGCAAGGTAATCTGAAAAAACCTCTTTAATATGGTCTAAATCGCGGAAATAGTCAAGGTGGTCAGCGTCTACATTTGTAACCACGCAAACAGTCGGGAAAAACTCTAAAAATGAGCTGTGATATTCGCACGCCTCGGTTAAAAAGTATTCGCTTTCGCCAACTCTTATGTTTCCGCCTATAAGGTCAAGATTTCCGCCGATGGTGATAGTAGGGTCTAAGTCCGCTTTTAATAAAACGTGAGACATCATAGAGGTTGTAGTCGTTTTTCCGTGAGTTCCCGCGATGCCAATGCTTTTTTTAAACTCGCGCATAATTGCGCCTAATAAAACTGAGCGTTCTATTGCCTTTATGCCGTTTTCCTTTGCATACACAAGCTCGGGATTATCCTCTTTAACCGCCGCAGTGTAAACCACAAGAGAAGCGCCCTCGGCATTTTCTTTTTTGTGACCTACTGTAACCTTTGCGCCTGCCGCGCGAAGTGATAAAACCGCCTCGCTCTCTGAAATATCAGACCCCGTAACCGAAAAGCCCTTATTCATAAGAATTCTTGCAAGGCCGCTCATGCTTATTCCGCCAATGCCCACTAAGTGAACATTTTTGCTTTTGTCTATATTATTAAGATAAAAATCGTTCATTTTTTATCATATCCTCACTTTCGGATAATTCTCATCATATATTATACAACATATCTTCTCAAAATAAAACAGTTTTTTCAAATTTTTCTTATTTTTTCGTGAAACTTTTTTACAATAACTTCCTTTTTTGTGTTTTCCCCTTTACAAATTTGAAAAAGTATGATATTATTATGCTGTATAAGTTTGTTTTAAATAAGCATCGTAGACGATGCGGTGGTGCAGTATCCTAGTCAGAGCTGCCTTTTCTAAGGACGGGCCTAAAAATCCGTTAAAGGGCATATCGATGAAGTTTCTGGTGCTAGCTTCGAACGCCCAGTTCGGGGTTGGTGCTGGGAGTTAAGGTTATGGGGCGGCCTGTAATGGCATGCAGCAACCGACCCCCATTTCCGTGGAGACCTACTCTCGTGGCTGTCTTTTAGTCCTGGCGAAAGCGGGACAAAACCAGTTACGGCTTAGGATTAAACCTGCAATTCGGTGCATTAGTGCTGGGTGCAGAGTAGCCTGCCTTGAGTGAAACAAGAGGGATAACGGACAGGCGCTTATCCTTTGGCCAAAGGGTGAGCGTTATTGCTTTTTGAAACTTGTTTTGCAAAAGAGGATAAAGATTAGGCGTGACTGTCGGGGAAAACCCCTAGGCTGTTGCTCTTCAGACATTTAAGGGATTGAAATGCGGACTGAGTGGCAGTCAGGTCGCCTGTGTGGTAACGCATAGGCAGAGTGTTTTAATGGGAAACCTCCCCTTTGGCGACATCGGGGAAACGCTTTGGGAAATCCTACCTGACCTTAAGCCGCAAAATTTACTTTAGATGTTACCTCCGCATTCTCTATGGTGCTTATTTTTAAAATTACGAAGTATTTTTCACGAGGTGTTATTTTTGGGAAGTAAAAAGACTTTTAAAGTTAAAAATTCGGGAAGCAATGTGAAAATAAGCAATAAGTGGACAGTTATTGTAACTGTTTTAGCTTT
>CALAUK010000050.1 GCA_937892135.1 uncultured Clostridia bacterium
ATTCAGAAATGCAACTCCAAAGCGAAAGTTCAGTCATAACAGTTTCCAAGAGGGCTTCCAACCGATGACCCTCTCTCTCTGGTCGGCTTATATTATGACCTACTGGACTTTATCATAGTCTTTAAAATATTAAGTTATAGCCATTATAACACTAAAATAACCAAAAATCAAGCATTTTTTTAAATTTTAGTGCGAAACAAAAAGCTGGGTGAAATAATATCCGTAATACGAATCCTTTGAATATCCCTCGCCCACGCCTGAGCATTTGTAAACGGAATTAAGCATATTTCCCCTGTGCCCCATTGAATTTGAAAGCGCGAAAAACGCCTCGCAAGCATAAGGGCTTCCCGCATAAATATTTTCGCCTACACTAGTCCAGTTTTCTGTGCTGTATTTTGAAAATCTGTCCGCAGGAGAACTTCCGTCTTTTCCCGTATGGTCAAAATAATCGTTTTTTGCCATATCCTTGCTGTGCGCTCTTGAAGAAACTGCCGCAGGTCCGTCCCATTTTAACGGGTCAATGCCGTTCGAAACACGAAAACAGTTAACCATATCAAACAATTCCTGAGCCTGCGCTCTTAAAAAAGTATCGGTTGTGATATCCGCCGTTCCGAATGCATCTTCTTTAATAACCAAAACTCCGCCGACACTTTTTGTCGCCGTATCCTCATAAACCCTAATGCTTACGCCGGCGTGAGAAACTTCTCTTATTTCTTTTCCGTAAGAAACGCCGATAGTTGTGCTAAAATCCTTTGCATTCGTAAAAAATCCTACAACCTTATTATCTTTTACTGCAACCATTCTGAAAACGGAATAGTCTTTATTATAAACATACCACTCAAGCGCTCTTATGGAAGTTTCCGTTCTGTCTGCCTTGGGAAGAAAATACTTTGAGTCGCCTAGCGTCACATATTTGTCCTTTATTTTAAGCTTAATATCGTAATTGATATTAACCTCTCTTGTTTCGCCGTTCCATAAAACATCTGCGCCAAAAAGCTCCGAAACAAAGCGGACAGGCGCAAGTGTTCTTCCGTCTATAATAACGGGAGGAGTATCTAAAGTAACCTTTTCTTCTTTTCCGTTACTATAAACTCTTGCAATGTTTTGGTCAATCTGCATTGTGGCTTTTATGTCTTCGCCCGTTAAGGTGATTTTCTTTTCCTCTGCGTTCCAGTCAACCTCAAGACAAAGCCCCTCTGAAATCGCTCTTACGGGAATCATTGTTCTCCCATTTATAATGCTTGCCGAAACATCTGATAAAACCTCTGCCTTATTAATATAAACCGATACATCGTCTTCTGCAAGCGCATTAAAAGACGATATCAAACCTATGCTTAAAAGTAAAAATGCCAAAATTTTTATTTTCTTAAACACAAAATACCTCCTTTGTATCAAGATTTGCCCCATTTTAGCATAATTTTACATTATTGTCAAGTTTACAATATTTATGAGGGTGAGTAAGAATCCACACGCTTATGTGCCGATTTTTAACATACTCTTTAAGACGGGGCATATCTTCTTTTTTCCCCGTCTATAATTATGACGTTATCGTTTTTAGTA
>CALAUK010000051.1 GCA_937892135.1 uncultured Clostridia bacterium
AAAAAAGTCACCTTTGTCGGTAGACAAAAGTGACTTTTTTGTTGGTGCGAGTGACGGGACTTGAACCCGTACGTCGTGGACACACGCCCCTCAAACGTGCCTGTCTGCCTATTCCAGCACACTCGCATATTAAAACAACGGAATTAAGTATACTACATATTTTTTTATTTGTCAACCCTCTTGTAATTAATTTTAAGCTGTGGTACAATATAGTAAACAAAACATAGGAAAAGAGTGATTTTATGGATATTTTCTGCGAGCATATGGTTAAGAAAAAGAAAGGAGTATTGAATATACTTTTAACTCTGGCTCTTATTTTAGGCGGACTTTTTCTTTCAGGGCTTTTATTTTATATAACAGTCTTAATAGCTAATCCCATTGCTTTTACAGTTTATCTGGGAGTTTTAATTGTTATTTGGTACGGAGTTTATATTCTTATAACAAGACAGAACATAGAATACGAAATGTCTTTAACCAACGGTGAGCTTGATATTGATGCAATCTATTCAAAGAAGAGAAGGGTTCATCTTTTAACTGCAAGAGTTCGTGATTTTGAAATCTGCGCACCCGTTGATGACGAGGATTTTAAAAAAGATTTCGAAAATGTTAAAAACGTCAAAAAGATTTACATGGCTCACAGCTTTTCAAAACATGCAGACATATATTTTGCAGACTTTTATTTAAATGCAGAAAAAGTGCGCCTTGTTTTTGAGCCGTCTAAAGCGATGATTAAGAAAATTAAAGTCTATAACGACAAAAAAGTTTTTATAAAGGAATAAGTGATTTTTATGATTATCGGCACAGGTGTTGATATTTTAGAGATTTCAAGAATTAAAAACTTAAAAAATCCTGAACAGTTCGAAAAAAAGCACTTTACAGAAAAGGAAACAGAGTTTTTTTCTTCAAGAAAGAACAGAGAAAAGGCTATTTCAAACAATTTTTGCGCAAAAGAAGCCTTTTCAAAGGCACTGGGAAGTGGTGTAAAGGGTTTTTGCTTGTCAGAAATTGAGGTTTTAAGAGACGAAAACGGAAAGCCTTATATAAATCTTTATGGGAACGCAAAGGAAGTTTTTGAAAAAAAGGGTGGAAAGAATGTTTTTGTTTCAATTTCTGATACTGACGAGCTTTCCGAAGCATTTGTAATTATTGAGGGGTGAATTTTATGTATATTGTCAGCGGAGCACAGATTAAAAATGCCGATAATGCGGCAATAAACGATTATGGCATTCATTCTTTAATTTTAATGGAGCGAGCTGCTCTTAAAACTGCCGCAGTCATTAAAAACAACTTCTCTTCAGGAAAAGCTTTAATCATCTGCGGAAGCGGAAACAACGGGGGAGACGGCTTTGCGATTGCAAGGCTTTTAAAAGAAGATGGTTTTTCGGTTTCTGTATTTTTCATTGGTGATAAAGAGCGTATGTCACAAGACTGCAGGACTAATTTTAACCTTTTAGAAAAAACGGGAACGCTGGTTTCAAAAGACATATCCCTTTTGGAAAATGAGCTTAAAAGTGCCGATTTTGTGGTTGATGCGCTGTTTGGCGTCGGTTTTCACGGCATACTTTCTGATGATAATTTCAAGGTGGTTTCTTTAATTAACCAATATAGTCAATACACATATTCTGTTGATATTCCGTCGGGAGTTTCTGCAGATTTGCCTTTAGTCTTATCGGAAGCCGTAAAGGCAAACGAAACAATAACCTTTACCGCATACAAAAAGTCGGCGTTTTTATTTCCGTCGTCATATTATTATGGCAAAATCACAGTAGTTAAAATAGGTATTCCTGAAAATCTTATAGAGTACGAGGCAAAGACTATCACTCCTCCTGTTTTAAAGAAAAAAGATAAAAACTTAAATAAATCAAAAGCAGGTAAGGTTTTGGTCGTTGCAGGAAGCGCGGGAATGAGCGGAGCGGCATATCTTAGCTCTCTTTCAGCTTTGAAAAGCGGTGCAGGTCTTGTTACTCTTGCTGTTCCTTCTTGCATAGCATCTTCTATGGAAGAAAAAACAACCGAGGTTATGACGCTTTCTCTGCCGTCAGATAATAAAGCTCTTACGATTTCTGCAAAAGATAAGTTATGTGAGATTGTTAATAACTACGATTCTGTTGTATTTGGCCCCGGTCTTGGAAGAAGCGACGACATTTCAAAAATTCTTTTAAGTCTTCTTAAGGTCTCAAAAGTGCCAATGATAATTGATGCAGATGGGCTTTTTGCCTTGAAAGACTCGCTTGATTTATTGGGCGAGGCTCTTTGTGAAATTATAGTTACTCCTCACACGATGGAGCTTTCAAGACTCTCAGGAGACGATGTTGATTTCATTGAAGAAAACAGATACGATGTCGCAAGAAGCTTTTCTGAAAAATATGCAATCTGCACTGTCCTTAAAGGACCTTATACGATTGTTGCAAACAAAGACGGAAGCGTTGAAGTAAACACGGATACATCAAATCCCGGTATGGCAACAGCGGGCTCAGGAGATGTTTTAAGCGGAATAATAGCGGCATTTGCAGCAGTGGAGCATGATATGTTTTCTTCAGCAAAACTGGGCGTTTATCTTCACGGCAGCGCAGGTGATTTTGCAAAAGAAGAAGTGGGAGAGTATTCTTTAATGGCAGGAGATATAGTTAATAATATTTCAAAAGCCATATTAAAGTATCAAGAAAAATAATAAATTCATATATTAAAGTTAGGAGCTGTGTTTTGTGGGTGTGGATTCACGAACATGGGCTGAAATTAATTTAGATGCCCTTGAAAACAATATTAAAAATATAAGAAAAATAACAAATCCCTCGGCAAAAATTATAGCCGTGGTTAAAGCCGATGCATACGGTCACGGCGCAGAGGTTTGTGCTGAGGTTTTACTCGCTAACGGCGCAGATATGCTCGCTGTAGCTTGCCCTGAGGAAGCGTACGTTTTAAGGGAAAAGTTTCCTGAGGTTGATATTTTACTTTTAGGCACTAGTTACAAGGATGAATATGAAGAAATAATAAAACAAAATATAACTCCATCGGTTTCTTCTCTTGAAGAAGCGGTTTTTCTTGACGAAGAAGCAAAAAAGCTTTCACAAACCGCTAAAATTCACATCAAGGTTGACAGTGGAATGGGAAGATTAGGATTTTTATCATATAATTCTTCTTCCGATAAAACAATTAATACCATAAAAAAGATAAATAGCCTTAAAAATATTGAAATTGAAGGTGTGTTTACTCATTTTTCGTGTGCAGACGAAGCATCTGACTACACAAAATGGCAGTTTAAAAACTTTAAATCTTTGTGTGACGGGCTTAAAAATGAGGGAATAAATATTAAGCTAAGACACTGCGCAAACAGTGCTACGATTTATCGCTATCCCGAATTTCATTTAGATGCTGTCCGCCCGGGAATTATCTTATATGGATATCATCCGTCTTCTCTGGAAAAAGAAAAACTGTCTCTTTCTCCCGTAATGAGCATAAAGAGCCGCATAACGCACGTTAAAGAGCTTTTTTGTGGAAGCTTTATAAGTTACGGAAACGAATACGAAACCTCGAGCACGGAAAAAATAGCCACTGTTCCCGTAGGGTATGCGGATGGCTTTATAAGAGCTAATAAAAATAAGGCACAATTTATTTTTAATGGAAATAAATTCCCCGTTGTAGGCAGAATTTGTATGGACCAGTGTATGATTGATGTAACTTCTGTCAATAATATAAACGCAGGAGATATAATAACCGTTATGGGAAGCGAGGGAGATGCACATATAACCGCAGATGACCTGGCTGAAAATGTCGGCACAATAAGTTATGAAATTCTATGCATAGTTTCAAAAAGGCTCCAGAGAGTATATTTAAAAAATGGAAAATGTGCCAGTATTATGAAAACCGGTAATAAACTTCTATTGACTTGACAGGCTTAATACGCTATAATTTTTATATACGATAAATGTATGTACCGGGGGTGAGCGTATGCCTGAAAACAAGAAAATATTAGTATCTGTCTCAAAAAAGACAGATGATGAGCTAAAAAAATTTTCAATAGCTTTAGGTGTATCTAAAAGCGAGCTTGTCAGGACTGCGCTTTCTGAATTTTTAAATAAGCTTAAAAAAAACGAACTTCGTGAAGCTTTGAAAAAAGGATATACCGATATGGCTGACATTAATTTAACTCTTGCAGAGATGTATTTTGAAGCCGATGAAAAGGATTTTTCAGGCTATGAGGAAAAACTATCGGAGAGTGAAAAGAGTGAATGTTAAAAGAGGCGATATTTACTACGCTGATTTAAGCCCTGTGATTGGTTCGGAGCAGGGAGGTGTACGACCTGTTCTGGTTGTGCAAAATGATGTAGGCAATAAATATAGTCCCACTGTTATCGTAGCTGCAATAACCTCGCAGATTAACAAAGCAAAAATGCCCACTCATATCGAGATTAAAGCAGACGACTATGGTCTCAGTCGTGACTCTGTTATATTATTGGAACAAATTCGCACTATTGATAAAAAAAGGCTTCGTGAAAAAGCGGGCCAGATTGACGAGGGGCTTATGGAGAAAATTAACGAAGCAATTTCTGTAAGCTTTGGATTAGGTGGCATCTGATGCTAAGGAGGAATAACAAATGAAGAAAAATTCTTTTATTTTACTTGCGGTAATTTTGTGTGTATCCGTTTTAGGCGGTGTTTTCTGTGTTGGAGCGGCAGACCCTGCAACTCAGGCCGACCCGATAGTCACAAAAAGCTATATAGACGAGGTCGTACTTCCGTCACTCTATGACTACATAGATGAAAAAATGGCAGATGGTACAACATCTCAAAGCTCTTCTTTTCAGGTTGTAACTGTTGGAGCGGGAAAAACTATTACAGGTGAGGCAGGAACTGAGTTTATCTTAAGAATGGGCAAGGGAACTATTGTAGGCTCAGCAAGAGGCGGTATTTCAGATGTTACTGTCGGAATGGACTTGTTAACGGGTGTTGAAATTCCGTCAAATCACTTGCTTATAGTGCCGCTAAGTGACGGAAGAGGTCTTAAAATAAACAGTTCAAATGATGCGCTCGTTATGGTTAAAGGAAAGTACACGATTAAATAATTAAAAGCTCGTACACAGTCTTGTGTATGAGCTTTTTTATATACAAAAAGATATTGAAAAATTACTTTGTTAGTGCTATAATAATTATGTAGTGTAATACAAGCGTTAACTTCGGTTGGCGCACTTTTTTGAATTGGAGGGCAAATTATGAAAAACAAAAAAAGAATGCTTATAGCATTAGCTATGGTATTTATGATTATCTTTAATACTGTGCCCGTTTTTGCAAATAACGATATTACAGTTTGTATAGATGGACAAAACCTATGGTTTGATGTTCCGCCTCAGATAATTGACGGAAGAACAATGGTTCCTATGAGAAAAATTTTTGAAGCATTGGGTGCTACTGTTACCTGGGATGATTCAACCAAAACCGCCACAGGAGCAAAAGGCGACACAATAGTTAATGTATCCATTGACTCAAAGATTCTTTTTAAAAACGGTGTTCCCAAAACACTTGATGTTGCACCCGCGTTAATTGATTCAAGAACTTTAGTCCCTGCAAGAGCTATTGCAGAAAGCTTTGATTGCGAGGTTAACTGGATTGCTGAAACCAGAACAGTATACATTTCAACAAGTGCACCAAAAACACCAATGACCGCATCTGAAATTTCAGAAGAGCTTTCTGATTCCGTTTTTTACATAGAGGTTTATGACAAGCAAGTTAATCCATTAGGCAGCGGTAGCGGATTTTTTATTACAAATGACGGAGTGGCTGTGACTAACTATCATGTTATTGACGGTAGTTATTATGCATCTATTACCACTGTTGACGGAAGTTCTTATCTCGTTTCTGAAGTTTTAGCTTATGATGAAGAGCTTGATGTAGCAATACTAAGAATAGATAAAACTTCACTTGATGGAATAGCGGTCCCCTCGTTTCCTGTGGTAACTTTAGCTGACAGTGATAATATCAAAGCAGGACAGAATGTGTTCACTATAGGAAGCCCACAAGGCTTACAAAATACAATCTCATCAGGAATAATAAGCAATGTAAAGCAAATCGTTGGCGGTCAGGAGTTTATTCAGATTACAGCGCCAATTTCTCACGGTTCAAGTGGCGGTGCACTTATTAACGAATATGGAGAAGTTTTAGGAATAACTTCTGCAGGAATTACAGAAGCTGAAAATATCGGTTTTGCAATACCTATAAATGTGATTAAGTCTGTTGACTTAACTGCCGAGGGCGTACCATATTCTGATTTTATTTCTAGTAACAGCGAGTTTATTTTAGAAATCTATCCCGAAACCATTGAAATTGAAGTAGGCGAAAAGGCTGAAATTTATGTTTATGCGGAAGGTAGCACTGATGACTGGTCAATTTACTGGGACACAGAGCAAGAGTCTTTAATTAAATGCGAATGGGGAGACTGGCTTGAAGAAAACAGCTCTATATGCCCATTAACAATAACAGGCTTAAAAAAAGGTGTTGCAGTAGTTACAATTTATTCAGATGTTGACTTTAAAGGAAAAGATGTTGTTGTATACGTTAATGAACCCAAGATAGCAAATTATCCCGGCACGAGCATACCAGATTATACATCTGTTACTGGCATGTCACTCGTTGATTATGCAGCTAATGAACAATATAAGTATTATAAGTATAATCTTTACCATCATCAACATAAGTTTTACCAACAGTTGTAGGTTCTTCAACTGGAGGTTTTTTACATCCAACTAATGTTAAAGTAACTAATGCCATAATAACGAAAACTAATGTTTTTGTTAAAATTTTTGTACTTTTCATAAAATTTCCATCCTTTCATTCAAAAATTGTTAATTTATTATATCACAATACAATTTTTAATTCAATCAATTTTTACAAATTCTTTCAATGAAAACGCTATTTTTTATATTTTCATTCATACTTTCTTAAATGTAAAACGTTTTTATTGAAATATAGGAAATAATTATTAAAAGTCTTACTAAGATAATTATCCCCAGTAAGACTTATTTTTATTCTTCGTATTTAAAACATGGCATATAACTTAATTTAAATAAATTAATTTTATGCAAACGATCTATTCTTTCTTTTGTTTTAGGATCAGGTTCTATTCCTTCGCGTATATATTTATCTAAACATTCATATGTAAATCCTAAATTATCTTCATCTGTTTTTCCACATAAACCATCAGATGGAGTTTTTTCATAATATTTTTCTGGAATTCCTAAACATTTAGAAATTTGTTTTACCTCTGAAACAGTAAAACAGATTATTGGAGAAAAATCAC
>CALAUK010000052.1 GCA_937892135.1 uncultured Clostridia bacterium
ATCTCCGTCCCAACCCACACAACACTGAATATCTGGCGCATATTTCATAACTTGTCGAATTATCTCATCGTTAGCAGTCATAAAATATGCGTGATTTTGTGCATCATATTTATGGATTAGCCCAACTATTTCTTCAATCATAGGATTATCAGAATTAACATCCCAAATTAATGAAAAGGGAATGAATAAAAACAGCCCTATCTATAAAATAGTTAAGGATTTGTATCTCAGATTTAAAGAGTTACAACCGTTTTAATATGAAGGGAATGAAAAATGTTAACTATAGGAACGCCGGATTATATAACCGTGAAACGCGATTGGTATTCTGATAATAATGAGTTTATCAAGCAATTTAAGGATACTTATGAATTTGATTATTCAAAGGCAATTGATGGATGGTATGATTGTGACTATACAAAATACACAAAAGCCTCTGATAAATTCTATTGTGAGATTGACGGACCCCACGGGATAGCGGAGGGATTTTATGAAAAGTTTGTAAAAAGCTTGTTAAGGTTGAACGGTAAGAAACGCAAGAGAAAAAGCGGATATACCAAATATGAAGTTAGCTATGATTGGGAGTAGAGAAATGGATATCAGAGACGTAAAAATTCAAAAAAAAGACTGGTGCAAATTTAGCCCGTATATTTACATAGATAATTTAAAGGTAAATTGGAAAGTTTCTATAATATTATTTGCTTTAGATGAAGAAGAAACAACCTTGTGCTCGAAATTCGAAACTGTTATACCTGTAACTTTTCCTAACAAAATTCCGTTTTCAAGAAGTATGCAGTCTTCAGGAACACTTCTCTCTGCCATAAACGAAAGCATTCCCTTGCCCGAAAGTGAAACAGGCTCGCTCATCGTTATAACAGGCATCTTCTCCTCTGCCGAAGAAGAATAAACCGCTCTTACTCTTGTGTCAGAAAGACCTGAATAGAATGTGTAGGTTTCCTCGTAAGAAACTATCTGTCCGTCACGCATCCAGTATACAAATACCTCTTCACCCACAGGCGCAGGCGCGCGAAGTGTTACCTTCGTGTTGTACAAAACAGTCTTATACGCTTCTGTCTCAGACACATTTTCAAAGTAAATATCATACTCCTGATCATTTTTCGTATATCCCGCAACAATTACGGTATCTTTTGTAAAGCCGTAGGAGAAAACATTGTCTCCTGCTCCTATTTCGGTCTTTTGGCCTTTAATATACCAGCCGTCAAACTCATAACCTGAAATATACGGATTTTCGGGAGCATAGATATCAGATGAAGTATATCCTGTTGCAAGAATTATATCGTTCGCATTCTTAAAGGTTACAAGATAAACTCCCTCTTCTGCTTCCTCCTTGTAAACCGCAGTTATACTTCTGTCGGAGCCCGGTGCAAACGTATATTCTTCATCATAGGAAATTATTCTCTTTGTTCCCTCTTCAATCCAGTACAGGAAGTTTCCGTTATCCTCAGCTGTAAGCGTTATTTCTGTGCCCTGTCTGAAGTCCATAGTAAGCGTTGTTATATCGTTATATGCTTTCTCTTCTGCAAGAACAGAAATTTTCCCTTCACCCACAGAAGAAAGGCTTATCCTGCTCGTCTTAACTTCACTTGCGGGCATAATGATATAATATGACGGATTTCTTAAAACTCTCTGGGGATTATTCGGGTCTGTATCCCAGCTTGACTTATAACCGTAGTTTGCAATTTTTACGGTTTCTCCTGCCTTTGCAAAATGGCGGTAAATCGGAACGTTTGTTGAAAGCGCACTGTCAAATGTCCAGTAAGAAGCATCTCTGTTGGGCCATTGTCTTCCGTCTGCGTCCCACACATAAACATAGGAATCATCTGTAACATTGAATGTCAGCCACCAGCCTGTTTCATCGCTTGTATATGTTGCGCCGCCGTAGAATGCCGCATTCTTTGTTACTCCGCCTCCATCTGCCTTTGCTCTTGCAAGAACAAACGCCTCCTTGGAGAATTTGCTCTCTGAAATTGCACCGGCTGCCGCAGAAGTCGCATTTCCTGATGCTTCTCCCGCACTGAAGCCCTCATAGCCCGAAACCTGATTCTCGCCATAAATCTTTTTTAATGTTGCAGTTGAACCAACACTGGTAACATTATACACAGGAACAGAGAAATGGATAACAAATGTTTCTTTTCCGCCGTTTCTGTCTGTAACAACAACCTTTAAGTCTGCCTTACCGTTTTCAGAAAAGTCTAAAACGCCGTCTGCCGGTGAAATAGTAAAACTTCCCTCTTCGTCAACAAGCTTGATGCCTGCTGTAACAGAGCTTATGGTCTTTGCTATTTTTGCCTTTACATCCTCGTGAGGAAGTTTTATTGAAAACTCATTTCCCAAGCTTCCGTCAAAGTTCGGCACTGTAAACTCAGTTGAAATCCCATCAATTTTGTAAGTTACCGCTTTTATCTTTGTGCTTACAAGCTTCTTTTCGATTGTAATTTCGTAGGTTTTTGTGTTACCCGCTTTTGCAGTAACTGTTGCAGTAATTGTCTGGGGAAGCGAGTCTATCTTCGTTTCGGACAGAACAACAGTTCCTCCGCTCTTGCTTACTGCAGAAAGCTCAAAGCTGTCTTTTTCAGATGAAAGAAGAGTATTCTCGGTAATATTTGCTTTTTCTGCGCCGTATGTAAGCTCAAAGGAAGTGTCTGTTGAAACGTGCTCTCCCCAGCGGATAGCAGTCTTTGGAACTTCATACAGGCTCTGGGCATAATTCTTGCCGCCTGTGTAGATATCAACCTTTTCATTTGCCTTAAAGCTTCTGTAATATACATGCGGATAGAAATAAATATTTGTCTGCGGTCCGTCATGCTGGAACTTTGCAAGCTGATAGGGGTATGTGGTTGAGAAGTATGTGCTTTCGCCAACCGCTCTCCATTCATTGTATCCCGCAGGAACATCGTCAGTTCCCATAACAAGATGTGTCCAGCCCTGAGTTTCAAAATACGGGTTCTCGTACGGAAGCATTACATAAGCAGTACCCGCCGCATCGGGAGTAAAGCTGTAGAACACATTGTTTCCGCCAAAGAATTTGCAGTATTTATTATAAAGGTCTCTTGCTGTAATAGCCTCGCCCTCAAATGTAAGGTTTGACATTGAAGAAACTGCACTTGACATTCTTCCGGGCGAAGTGTTCTGGTTTGCCATAATATGATTTAGACCTTTTAATGCATTACCAACAACACCTACTCTGTGAAGCGGGCGGTCCGAACCAAACTGAACGCCTACCTCGTGGTTTTTAACTGTGTTCATAACATAAGCGCCGTTTTCTTTGACCGTTGTTACAACACCATCCACAACCTCAGTTTTGTGAACAATGATACTGTTTTTGTAAACTTCCCTTTCTCCAAGGCGGTTGTCTGCATAGTAAAAGTCAGTTTCCGAAACATAGTTTCCCATGATATACTTGCCAACCTCAGGGTTAACAGTTACGGAAACCTCGTGAGAAATTTCAGCAGTCTTAAAGTAGTAAGAAACTGTTTCATTTGCAGGGTTTGTCATTTCTATTTTATATGCTGCACCGTCTGCAATTTTTGTTCCGGGAACTATTTCAAAGCTGAAAAGGCCAAGCTTTGAGACTAAAGTTTTTCCGCTTGCCAGAATATCGGAAGAATTGTTCATATTAACTATCTTCCAGCTTATTTCATCTTCTGCTTTTGCCGTACCCGATACAACAACGGGAGTTTTTGCAGCAACATCATGGCTTAATATGGGAGCAGATGCCTCGCTTGCACCGATTGTTTTTTCGCCCCATACTGCCTTTGTGACAGCGAAGGACTTGTTTTTATCCGCCGAAGTTGCGATGCTCGAGTCAAAAATTACTCCGTAAAGAGACGGGTTCCACTCAACTCTTGTGTCAGGAGTTGCCTCATAAGATGAATGTGTTCCGAATGTGGGAATATTAACTGTTCCTGCGCCAAAATGCTTTTTATAAAGCTGTGTGCCGGTAACGCCGTAGAACTTAAGTCCTTCATCATCTGTTCTCCAGCCGTTTTTAAGACCAGTTGTCCATTCTTTGCCTTCCATTACAGCAACATATACTGTTGCAGGCTCGGAAATTTCAAAGCTGTACCAGTATCTTCCGTCCTCCGCGCCCAAAAGCGGGTCGCCTTTATTTGAATAGAAAGGAAGATTATATGTTGCAGAACCTGCCTCGGCTTTTGACCTCTGAATTACAACACCGTGTCCAAATATATTTGATGTATTTTCAGTTGTTAACGGGAAGTTTCCTGTTCCGTCATAACCTGTGTAAACTCCAACATAACCGTCGAGTCTTGCATGCTTTAAAGAATATGTTGCTCTTTCGTGAGCAGTAAAATCTGTTATAACCTCATTTATAGTAAAGTCAAAGGTGTAGTCAGTAACAGTTGTTCTGTCCTGTGCAGTAACACGAACTGTAACCTCACATGGAGCGGCTTTCCCGCTGTTTATAACTTCAACTGTTGCGCCAAGGTCTCCCTCTTCTGCTGTTGCCGTAACATTTACCGCACTAAGAGGAGCAAACAATCTTACCTCATAATCTGTTTTGCCCTCAATAAGTTCTAATAAGTCAACTCCATTGTAGGAAACTTTTTCAAGATTGGTGTTTGTTGAATAAGGTACTAATTCAAAATCGATTGAATTAGCCACGGCGTACTGGTGTGCCGCAGAATTTTCGTTACATTTTATCACAAGATCTGTGCCTGAAAATGCATTTTCGCCGATTTCGGTAACTGTGTCATAAATAAGCACACTATCAAGATTTTCTGCGTTTGCAAATGCATATTTTTCAATAGTTTTTGTTCCGTATTTTACCTCATAGAAATCTCTTTCATTTGTGGGATTATAGTACAAAAGAGAATTCTCTGTATATGCAACCTCGTCTTTTATTGTGTAAGAAGGCTCGTTCAAAAAGGCAGTTCTACTGAAGGTTACATCAGCACCCGAAAGATTTTTAAACGCCCCCGCCTCAATGTCTTTTACTGTTGCAGGAACATACAAAAACTCGGGTCCGCTCTGCGAAAAAGCGCCCTCCTTAATAGTTGTTACCGCCTGAGGGATGTATACATTTTTTGCGCTTCCCGTGTAAGCGGTAAGAACGCCGTCTTCTATTGTAAAATCTGTATCCTTGCTCAAAGTGTCTTTAGCGAAGAACTTAATTTCGGGAGAACCCTCATTAAGCTGCACATTTTCAAGCATAATTATCTCCTGGTATGGTTATTTTAAGAGTTTTTCAAATTTTCCGGTAACATTACAGAATGTTTCGTCAGGCAAAACGATGTCGGCACTGCTGCCTTCGGGAATTTCATAACCCTTGAGTCTGTATGTCTTACCCTTGGTGGTGAAGAACATAACGTAATCGTGAGTCGAACAGGTGAACATTGTCTTGACGACGTCCTCTTCACGGCGGG
>CALAUK010000053.1 GCA_937892135.1 uncultured Clostridia bacterium
AAGGGTAAGGGTGGTTCATAAAGAAAACGGCGGTCTTGTAAGTGCAAGAAAAAGCGGAATGGAGATTGCAAAAGGTGATTATGTGTTTAATATTGATTCTGATGATGCATTAAATCCCGGAATCCTTTCAAAAGCTGCTGAAATAATAAATGAAACCGGAGCTGAAGTTGTATCCTTTTCATACGATAAATATATCGAAGCTACAAGTAAAACGGAAACTGTGCACGATATGATTGAGGAAGGTCTTTATGAGAAGGAAGAGATAAAAAAACATGTAATACCCAAAATAGTTTCAGACATAAATATGCAGCATCTTTTTTATTTTTCATGGGGAAGAGCGATAAAAAGAAGTCTTTCGTATGAGTTTCAGATGGCAATAAGCGAAAAGATTACGATGGGCGAAGATTTAAGTCTTATGTCGGCGTGTTTTGTAAATGCAGAGAAGGTGTATTTTTCAAGGACGCCTGGCTGTATTTATACCGTAAGGGGAGACTCGATTACTCAAAGCTTTAAAACAGCACACTTTCCCCAGATTTCTGAAACAATAAAGTGGCTTGCGCAATTTGAAAATGACCTTGGAGGTCAAATAGCGAGATATTCCGCCTTTATGTGTCTTGCTATACTTGCTGCTGCGGCAGAGGGCGGGCATTTTGAAAAGCTAAGCGAAATAAAGAAGCTTATTATAAATTCTAACCACCGCGAACTTATAAAAGAGGCGGAGTTTAAGAAAATAACTCTAAAAAGCAGGATATGTATTTCTCTTATGAAAAAAGAGATGATAAAATCTGCATTTTACTTTTTGTATTTTTGTAAAATTGTAAAAAACATTCTGAAAAGGGGTGAATGAAGTGAAACCGGAAATCTCGGTAATAATGAGCGTTTATAATGGCGAAGAATATCTTTGCGAAGCAATTGACAGTGTTCTTTCGCAAACCTTTAAAAACTTTGAACTTATCGTAATTGACGATTGCTCAACAGACTCTACAAATACCATTCTCAATAAATACGCTGAGAGTGATAAAAGGGTAAGAGTTTTTAGAAACGAAGTGAATTTGAGACTTCCAAAATCACTCAACAAGGCAATTTCTCTTGCAGAAGGCAAATATATAGCCAGAATGGATGCCGATGATATATGTCTTCCTGAAAGGCTTCGCCTTCAGTATGAATTTATGGAAGAAAGAGGCGACGTAGCTTTATCATCCTGTAAGTTTTTAACTGTGAAAAACGAAGAATACGCTATGGGAGCGGTTGGAGGAAGATGCGACAGCGATGCGCTAAAGGCAATGCTTTTGGTTACAAATCCTGTTTTGCATCCCGGTGTTATAGGAAAGGCAGAAGTGTTTAAAAAACTTCTTTACGATACATCTCTTACATGCACGGAAGACCTTGAAATATGGATCAGAATGGTAAAAGAGAATTTGAAAATAGAAATCTTGCCGGAGTATCTTATGGTTTACCGACTTCACGATAAGCAGATAACCAAGACAACTCTCGACCGTCAGCACAGCGAGGTTTTGAAAATTGAAAAAGAGTATTTTTCTGATTTGCTCGAAGAGATGACTGAGGAGCAGGAAGAATTTTATATAAACGGAGTTTACTTCAGAGAAAATATTGATGTCCGTAAGTTTGTGAAGTTCTTTAAGTGGATAAAAAAAGTTAACAAAAAGAAAAAAAGCTTTACAAATGATTCGCTTTCGTATGCAATGCTTGAAATTCTTGCAGAGTATAAAAGGTGCGGACTAAAAAGAAGTGACTTTATTTATGCTATATGCAGTTTTAATGCGATATTTCTTATAAAAGAAATTATCAGCAGAAAAAACAGAGCCTCCAAAGATAAAGCTAAGTGTCTGGCAGAAGAAGCGAAATTAAGGAGTTGATACAGTGCAAATACTTGAATACCCATATATTGTTATAGCTATCCTTTTGTTCGTTGGTATAATTTTAGGTGCGATAGGACTGTATTTTGCGCTTTGCGGTATTAAAGCCGCAAAAGAAACTGAAGAAATCGATTTTGTAAGCTTAAATAAGCTTGAAAATTTATATGATAAATTTGTAAAAAACCGAAAAAGACGCAGTGTAATTTATATTGGGGTTTCTCTTGATATTGCGAGAAGTGTTTATTCGGACCTTGTTGCAAATAATATTTTTTCTGATATAAAGCCTATTATTTTAAAAGCGTTTATGAGTGATGGTACATTTGTTGCACCTTGCGATAATAAAAACTTTGTTGCGCTTGGCCCTGCGTCTGACTTAGATGCAGAACGCCTTATAAAAATGTGTGATGAGAAAATAGATGATTGCCTTCTCGGGCATAAGGCTCTTAATATTGCACTGGTCAGGTTCGGGATATACGAAGGTGTAGCAAGTGATGTTTCTTTTGATGAGGCAATCACAAGAGCAAAAATGGCATACACAATTGCAGAAGATAACAATACTACCTTCGAAAGATGGAGCACTCATGCCGGAAAGGCTGTTGAGAAAAGGATAAAAATTGAAAATAATATTGAAAATGAGATAGATAATAACAGGTTTTTCCTTGAGTATCAGCCGGTGCTTGATGCAAAAACGAAAAAAATTGCAGGGGCAGAGGTGCTTTCAAGACTTAACAGTGAAAGTGAAGGAATTCTGACTCCTGGAAGCTTTCTTTCAGCAGTGAGTAGTGTCGGGCTTTCAACGAAGTTTGACTATTATATATTTGAGAAAAATTGCAAGTGGATTGCAAATGACAAAAAGCTCAGAGGAAAATATGTCTACACAACAAACTTTTCAAGAACTACTCTCTCTGATAGTGAATTTGCAGAAAAAATAACCTCAATTGCAGAAAAATATGGGTTAAGCCTATCGTCGATAGCCATAGAAATTCTTGAAGACAAGTCCATTTCCGGTGAAATGCTCAATGTTATGACAGAGAATTTAAAGAAGCTTAAAGAAAAAGGGGTTTTAATTCTTTTAGACGATTTTGGCAGTGGTTTTACTTCTTTTGGCGACTTGCAGAATTTTAAAATAGACATAGTAAAAATTGACAAATCCATAACTCAAAACGCTCTTTCGGAGACAGGTTTTGTAATACTTAAAAATGTTATAGCAACTGCAAAAGATTTAGGGTATAAAACTGTTTGCGAGGGTATAGAAACAAGCGAACACGAGGAGAGGGCAATAAAAGCGGGCTGCGATTTGCTCCAGGGTTATTACTACCACAAGCCTATGCCTGTTTCAAAGCTTGAAAAACTTTTGGAAGAAGATAAATAGGGGGTATGAAAGATGCTTTCTGTAATTATTCCTGCATATAACGAAGAAAAAATGATTAAAAAAGCCTATACGAAAATATCAGGCATTTTAGAAGAAAACGGAATAGAAAACGAAATAGTATTTGTTGATGATGGCTCTCAGGATAAAACCTATGAAGAAATCAATGCTCTTGCAGATGTATATGATAATGTAAAGGGTATATGCTTTTCAAGAAATTTTGGCAAGGAAGCGGCAATTTCTGCAGGTCTTGCAAGCGCAGAGGGGAGCTGTGCTGTTGTAATTGATTGTGACCTTCAGCATCCGCCTGAAAGAATTATTGAAATGTACCGTCTTTGGGAAGAGGGATATGAAATAGTTGAGGGCATCAAAAATGAACGAGGCG
Organism: uncultured Clostridia bacterium; assembly: GCA_937892135.1. GTDB lineage: Bacteria > Bacillota > Clostridia > UBA1381 > UMGS1253 > CAKSHP01. Next base: position 3,632 of record CALAUK010000053.1, read on the forward strand.
AGGAGAGCAAAGTGAAAGGCTTCGCTTCAAGGACCTTCTACCGTATAATGAGCGGTATGGTTGGTTTTGATATGTCAAACTCATCGGATTTTAAACTTCTTGACAGAAAAGTAATTGATGTTTTAAATAAAATACCCGAAAGGAAAGGTTTTTTCCGTGCTATTTCTTTTTGGGTTGGCTATAAGAAAACAGCCATTTATTTTGATGTTGAAGACAGACTTGAGGGCGAATCCAAATGGAGCGCATGGGGGCTTATCAAATATGCTTTTTCAAATATTTCGGCATATTCTGCGGCACCTATGCAGATTGTAACGGTGCTTGGATTTATAATGCTTTTTACGGCGTTGGTATTTGGTGTATGGGCGCTTGTTGACAAAATAATCGGCAGAGCTCTTGAAGGTATGACAACGGTTATTATAATTACTATATTTATAGGTAGCATCATAATGATAAGCCTTGGAATTATAGGATATTATGTTGCCAGAATTTATGAAGAAATAAAGGGAAGACCGAAATATATAATTTCTTCAACTTGCAGGAGCAAATCAGAAAGATAAAAATAGTTTTAAGGAGGTGCAAAATGGAAAGAAATGTGCTTGTTGACAGACTGAAAGGATATGCCTGTTTTTTGGTTCTGTTCGGTCATGTTATTATGGGAATAAGACTTGCAGGCATAGATATTCCTAAGTTTTTTTGGGGAATGGAAAAGTTTATATGGTCTTTCCATGTTGCTCTTTTTCTGTTTTTGAGCGGTGTTGTGTATAAAGTTACCGGAGAGTGGAAAAACAAGAAAACCAAATGGGGATTTATTCTCTATAAGCTTTACACTCTTGGTATTCCATACATAGCTTTTTCAGTTGTTTATATATTGATAAACAGTTCAGTTGGAGAATCAAATACCGGATTTGCGGTTTCAGATATTCTTTATATATGGAAAACCCCTGTTGCTCAATATTGGTTTTTGTATGCACTGTTCTTTTTGTTTTGTATTTGGACGGCTTTTTCAGGAATGATAAAAAATTGGCAAATTACGCTTATTGTTGTTTTAATAGGCTATTTAGCTCCGCTTTTTGGTATTCC
>CALAUK010000054.1 GCA_937892135.1 uncultured Clostridia bacterium
TAATTTCGATATTGAAATTATAGAAAAGCATCATAATCAGAAGATCGATGCCCCAAGCGGAACGGCGCTCGCTATTGCGGACAGCATAAGCGAAGTTTTAGACGAAACACCATCTTATGTTTATGACAGACATTCATCAAGAAAAAAGCGCACCAAAACAGAGATTGGTCTTCACGCTGTAAGAGGCGGCACAATAGTTGGTGAACACGAAATAATCTTTGCAGGTAACGACGAGGTTATCGAGCTTAAGCATCACGCAGCATCAAAAGAAGTTTTTGCTGTTGGTGCAGTAAGAGCTGCAGCCTTTTTAAAAGGCAAAACTCCCGGTATGTATGATATGAATGATTTGGTTAAAAGCATAGTATAAAAAAAATAAACACCCAATCGGGTGTTTATTTTTTTATATTGAAGTATTTTTTAAGAATTCTTTTAATCTCTGGGACTGCGGGTTTAAAAAGACCTCTTCGGAAACGCCCTGCTCTGCTATAACACCTTTATCCATAAATATAACCTTATCGGAAATATTTCTTGCAAAGTGCATTTCATGAGTAACGATAAGCATTGTCATACTTCCGTCTGCAAGGCTTTTTATAACCTTTAAAACTTCATTCGTAAGTTCAGGGTCAAGAGCTGAAGTAGGCTCATCAAACAGCATAATTTTAGGCTTAAGAGCAAGTGCCCTTGCAATAGCAACCCTCTGCTGCTGACCGCCTGAAAGCTGACATGGATAACTGTCTAGTTTATCCGAAAGTCCGCTCTTTTCCAGAAGCTCAATAGCTTCCCTGTCGATTTTTTCATAAATCTCAATTTTATTTTTCTTAAAGTCTTCTCTTTCCTTTGCCATAAGCTTAGGTCCTAAAGTAACATTTTCTAAAACACTGTACTGAGGAAAAAGGTTGAACTGCTGAAAAACAAATCCAAAATTACACTGCATTTTACGAAGTTCTTTAGCTGTTGGCTTAACTTTTTCGCTCGCTGCAAAAACAACCTGATCATCAACAGTGATAACTCCCCTGTCCGCTTTTTCCAAAAAGCCGATACAGCGAAGAAGAGTTGTTTTTCCGCTTCCTGAAGAGCCAATAATAGAAACAACCTCACCCTTTTCCATGGAAAAGTCTATTCCCTTTAAGACTTCAAGCTTTCCAAAGCTTTTATATATATCATTAACTCTTAATATTGACATAAAACTAACCTCTGTAATAATCCAATTTCTTTTCCAGTTTGCCAAACAAATACGTCAACACGCCGTTGAACAAAAGGAAATAAAGCGCTGTTGAAAATATCGGCCAGATAAGTCCTGCTTTACCGAAACGCTCAGCAACCATCAGGATTTCCACAACACCTATTACACGGGCAAGAGAAGTATCTTTAACCAAGGTAATAATTTCATTTCCCATCGGGGGAACAATTCTTTTTATTACCTGGAAAAGCACAACCTTAAAGAAAACCTGCATCTTTGTCATACCAAGCACCTGACCGGCCTCATACTGACCCTTTGAAATGCTTTCAATTCCGCCTCTGTATATTTCGGAAAAATATGCTGCATAGTTAACAGAAAAAGCGATAAAAGATGCTAATAATCTGTTTCTCATAGGCATATCAAACAGAAGTCCCGGAGCATACAACACCACAAAGAGCTGAAGCATCAAAGGCGTTCCTCTTATCAATCCAACAAAACCTTTTGTTAAAAGCCGCAAAGGCAAAAACTTTGACATTGAGCCAAAAGTAATTACAAGGCCTAAAGGAATCGCAAAAACAAGAGTTACAAAGAATAATATTGAATTGTATCCAAAACCTTCAAACAGGGAGATAACTACTTCCTGAAATTTTCCCATATCTAATAAACCATTCTTTCCAAAATTCTAGAAAATTACTTGCTCTTTCTTGCAACCATTACCTGCTTATTCTGCATATAAGGAACAGAAATGCTCATGTTAGCTGCTCTCTCTTCTGTAATTGTCATACCATTCCAGATACAGTCAATATTCTTAGCGTTTAGCTCGATTTCTTTACTGTTCCAGTTGATTTCAACAAACTTAGCCTTAACGCCTAGCTTTTCACAAACTGCCTTTGCAAACTCTGTCTCAAAACCGATAAGCTCGCCGTTTTCATCTTCGTAGTTCATGGGCGCAAAATATGTAATACCGATTACAAGTTCGCCCTTTTCTTTAATGTATGCAAGGTCGCCCTCTACCATATCAGCATCTTCTTCTGCTACTGCATCAGTAACCAAAATTTCATCAAGCTTATATTTTGCACCAATCTCATTAAGTGTTCCTTCGCTTAAAAGCTCTGCAATTGCCTGGTTAACAGCGGGTGTAATATCGCTGTTCTTACGGAAAGCAATACCGTACTGCTCGGGGCTGAAATCTTTGCCTGCTACAACTTCAAGGTCAGCAAAATCTGTTCCCTCGCCGATTGAACCGATAGATGCTACATAGTCAACTAGTGCGACATCAGCTGTAAGTGCCTTAACCTGCATCAAAGCTGCTGTCATAGAATCAACAGGAGTAAAGTTTGCACCGGCAAAAAACTCATCGCCATTTGCTAGTTCTTCACCTGCAGAACCTGCTTCTGCAACAACATAAGCACCCTCAACAGAAGCTGCATAATCAACTGCTTTTTCCTCATCTGCTCCGCAAGATGCGAAACAAACCAACATCATAACTGCCATTAATACTGCTAATACTTTTTTCATTATAAATTCCTCCTCAAATTTGGTAGTTTAATTTTACCATATCACATTAGCGTAGTAAAGTGCTAAATCGCTTTTTTTGTTATTTTTTTTAATTTTTATTCGTTTTTTTATTTTTAATTATCACTTTTTTATACTTTTATTAAATTTTTCATTAGTTTTTTATTAGTTTTTGACAAAAAACAAAAAAGTGCCGAAGTTCGACACTTTTTTATTATTTTTTTGTTGTACTGCCAAAACCGCCGTTTCTTATCTCGTCAGTATCATCATCAAAGGTTATTCCGTATTCAACGAAAATCCCCTGCATAAAACCATCACCTGATAAAACCTTAATTGTCTTGCCCTCGTTCGTATCGTTTGTTATCTTCGAAAAGATATGCCCCTCATTATCAGAATAATAATAGTCACTGTCAATAATTCCGACT
>CALAUK010000055.1 GCA_937892135.1 uncultured Clostridia bacterium
GTGTCAATTATAACATTCAAAATCCGCCTTGTCAAATATTTTGCCAACGCCCCCGCCACTTGACATACGGCAATTTTAATATTATAATAAATTAGATATCTTTTAAAAGGGAGCGTGTTTTAGCTTTGATTTCAAAAGAGGAATTTGATTTTATTTCTCACCTTTCAAAACTTAATATTACAGGCTCCGAAAAAGAAACGCTGATGTCTGATATGGAAGAAATTCTTTTGTTTGCAGAAAAAATAAAAAATGTACCAACTGAAGAGATTTTGGCAAACGCCTCAGAAGAAATGGAAGATTATGAGGTTTTGCCGCCTTTCAGCCAGTGCGACATATTAAAAAATGCTCCAACAACAGACGGCAAATATTTTATTCTTCCGAAAAGAAGTGAGGCTTTATGAGAGGTAAAATATTAACTCTTCACGAAAAGCTTATAAAAAAAGAAATTTCTTCAAAAGAACTTACAAAAGCGTATCTTGAAAATATAAAAAAGAAAAATGAAGTTTTAAATTCATATATAACAGTTTGCGAAAAAGAAGCTTTATTTATGGCAGATGAGGCAGACAAGAGACTGAAAAACGGCGAAGAAGATGTGCTTTTGGGAGTTCCATTTTCTTTAAAGGACAATATTTCGACTAAAGGAATAAAAACAACCTGCGCATCAAAAATGCTTTGTAATTACGAGCCTGTTTACGATGCTTTTTCTTATGGACAGCTTAAAAGCAGCGGTGCCGTTTTGCTTGGCAAAACTAATATGGACGAGTTTTCTATGGGTTCAACCTGCGAAACATCATATTTCGGCCCTTGCAGAAACCCTTATGATACTTCCTGTGTATCAGGCGGCTCTTCGGGCGGAAGTGCAGTTTCAGTTTCTTCGGATATGGCTGTTTTTTCGCTCGCATCAGACACCGGCGGAAGCATACGACTTCCTGCAAGCTTTTGCGGAGTTATTGGCCTTAAGCCTACTTACGGAGCGGTTTCACGAAATGGTCTTATTGCATACGCTTCCTCATTAGACCAGATAGGAGTTATAGGTTCTTCAACAGAAGATGTATCACTTGTTTTTGACAGAATTTCAAAAAAAGATAAAAGAGATTTAACCTCAAAAGGTGCAAATCCTACCTTTAACTCATTAAAAAACTCCATAAAGGGCACAAAAATCGGTATTATTAAAAATTTGTTTTACTCTTCTGAAACAACAGAAAAAATAATGTCTGTAATAGAAATTTTTAAGTCTTTAGGCTGTGAAATTTCTGAAACTAATATCAAATCTTTGGATATGGCACTTCCATCATATTATATTTTAGCCTCGGCAGAAGCAGCATCTAACCTCGCAAGATATGATGGCGTGCGCTATGGGTATCGCACAAATTCTTATGAAGATATAGACGAAATGATTTTAAAATCGAGAACCGAAGGCTTTGGAGACGAGGTTAAAAGGCGAATTATGCTTGGAAACTATGTTCTCCGCTCGGGGTTTTATGAAGAGTATTATAATAAAGCCAAAAGCGCAAGAAATATTATTTCTTTGGAATTTGGCGAGCTTTTCGAAAATTATGATATTCTTTTAAGCCCCGTTTCTTTAAAGACCGCCTTTAAGATAGGAGAGTTTAAAGATTTAAGCCCTGTTAAAATGTATGAAACGGATTTATGCTGTGTGGCAGAAAATCTTTGCGGTCTTCCCGCTATCAGTATCCCTTGTGGTTTTGATAAAAGCAGACTCCCCATTGGTATGCAGCTTATAGCAAATAAGTTTAAAGAAGATAAGCTTTTAAATGTTTCGTATGCCTACGAAGAAGCACGAGGAGATTTTGGGGGTGAGCGTTTTGAGTTATGAAATGACAATCGGCCTTGAAACTCATATAGAGCTTTCCACAAAAACAAAAATATTTTGCTCTTGTCCCGTAGAATTCGGAAAAGATGCAAACACAAACTGTTGCCCCGTGTGTACGGGAATGCCCGGAACTCTTCCCGTTTTAAATAAAGATGTTTTGACATATGCCATAAAAGCAGGCCTTGCAACTAACTGCAAAATCAGGAATCGCTCGCAGATGGCAAGAAAAAACTATGTTTATCCTGACCTGTGCAAAGCATATCAGATTTCACAGTTTGATTTGCCCCTTTGCTACGATGGATATATAACGCTTTCAAGCGGAAAGAAAATAAGAATAAACAGAATTCATATAGAAGAAGATGCGGGAAAGCTTATTTCTGATGACAAAAACATTTTAATAGACTACAACCGCGGAGGGACTCCGCTTATAGAAATTGTTACAGAGGCAGATTTTAATTCCGCTGAAGAAGTCAGAGAATATCTTAAGATACTTAAGACTATTATGAAAATCATAAATGTGTCTGACTGCAAAATGCAGGAGGGCTCTCTTCGGTGTGATGTTAATATTTCGATAAAAGAAAAAGGCAAACTCGGCACAAAATGCGAGATAAAAAATGTAAACTCATTTTCATTTATAGCAAAAGCTATTGAGTATGAGGCAAAAAGGCAGGTTAATATTTTAAAAAGCGGCGGAAAAATCACCTCCGAAACGCTTCGTTACGACAGCAAAAAAAATATAACCGAGCCAATGCGCTCTAAGGAAGAAGCAGAAGATTACAGATATTTTCCCGAGCCTGACTTGCCCGATATAATTGTAACAGATGAGGAAATCAAAAAAATCAAAGACGCTCTTCCTGAGCTTTACGAAGAAAAACTTGAAAGATATAAAAAAGATTTTCTTATGTCTCAAAAAGATGCGGAGCTTCTTTTAAGCTATCCCGCTCTTTCGGGCTTTTTTGACGCAATGGTTTTATCGTGTGGCGGAAAAAATTACGCAAAGATTTGCCTTTCTGTTATGTTTTCTTATGTTTTTAAGCTTTTTAAAACAGAAGAGGAAAAAGAGACGGCAGATATTCCGATAGATGCAAAAACTCTTGCCGAAGCGGTAAAGCTTATTGCAGACGGGGAAATTTCAAATAATTTTACAAAAAAGATTATTGAAACAATGTTTAATGAGAAAAAAGGCTTTTTTGAGCTTTTTAAAAAAGAAGATTTTCAAAATATGAGAGAAGATGAGCTTTTGATTTTCGTAAAACAAGAAATATCAGAAAGTGAAGATATTATAAAATCCTATATAGCAGGGAATGAAAAAGCCCTTTTGTCTGTCGTTGGGAAGATTATGAAAAAAACCGGCGGAAAGGCAGATGCAAAACTTGCAAAAGAGCTCATTATAAAAGAGATTAATCAAAAGGAGGCATAAAATATGCCAATTAAAGTGCAGGACGGCTTGCCAGCCGTTAACCAGCTTGAAAATGAAAATATATTTGTTATGACGCAGACGCGCGCCGCTACTCAGGATATCCGTGCGCTTAAGATCGTTCTTGTTAACCTGATGCCCAAAAAGATTGAAACAGAAACCCAGATTTTAAGATATTTAAGTAACAGTCCGCTTCAGGTTGAAGTAGAATTTGTTCACATGGCTTCGCACAAATCAAAAAACACAAATTCGAGCCACTTAAAATCGTTTTACAAAACCTTTGACGATATAAAATCGCAGAAGTTTGACGGAATGATAATCACAGGTGCGCCCGTTGAAAATATGGAGTTTGAAGA
>CALAUK010000056.1 GCA_937892135.1 uncultured Clostridia bacterium
GCGTCCAAAACCTGCCTGTAATTTGTTCATAAAGCACCATTCTCCTTTTTTTAAACGATTAAAAAGCTAAAATTTGAGGCTTTTTTCCGTTTTTTTCATATACAGATTTATTATACCATTGAGCAAAAGAAAAGTCAATACATTTCTCAACTAAAAGTAGGATAAAATTTGAGTTTTTTGCGCATTCAGCTTAAATTTTTACTTTGGTTTTTTTAGAAAAAATTACACCTCATATTATTTTTGTATTTGCACAAATTATGATTGTAGCAAAATTAAGGAGGTGAAAACAATATGTCAAACAACAAAAAAAGTTTAGTACCTGAAGCAAGAGAAGCCTTGAACAGATTTAAGATGGAAGCTGCAAACGAAGTTGGTGTTAACCTAAAAGAAGGTTACAACGGTGACCTTACAAGCAAGCAGGCAGGCAGCGTTGGCGGACAGATGGTAAAAAAGATGATTAGCGCTTACGAGCAGAGCATGAAATAATAACCCTTTTTAAAAAATAAAATGCAGAGTTTTCTTCTCCCTTTGGGTGATTAAAACTCTGCATTTTTTATTATTTTGTTAAAAGCTCTTCTGCTTTTTTTATCTGCTCATTTGAGGGAGCGTTTATTCCCTCCAGGGAGTATTTTAAATTAAGCTTTTTCCACTTATAAACTCCAAGCGTATGATACGGCAAAACTTCGATTTTTTTAACATTTGATAATGTTTTTATAAACTGGGAAAGCTTTATTATATCGCCCTCGTCATCTGTAAGAGTCGGAACATATACATAACGAAGCCACACGGGAATTTCCTTTTTTGAAAGATACTCTGCCATTTTTAAAATGTTTTTGTTTGACTTACCTGTAAGGCTTTTGTGCTTTTCTTCTGAAAACGCCTTTAAGTCCAGAAGAACAAGGTCGGTTAAAGATAAAAGCTCATCAAATTTTTCTAAAAACTCGCACTCTTCTGAAAATGGCTCTCCGGAAGTATCTATAACAGTTGAAATTCCTTTTTCTTTAAGCTTTTTAAAAAACTCTATAAGAAAATCAATCTGCAAAAGTGGTTCGCCGCCGCTTACCGTTACTCCGCCTTTTTTTAAATCCTTACCCCAATACGGTGCGCATCTTAAGGCTTTTTGTAAGAGCTCATCTGCCGTGTATAAAGTACCCGCCGAAGCACTCCACGTGTCAGGATTGTGGCAATATCTGCAGCGAAGATTACAGCCCGACAAAAATACCACAAAACGAACTCCCGGTCCGTCAGAAAGCCCCATACTTTCTATTGAATGTACTCTTGCTTCACATTTTATCATGGAATGTCCTCTTTATAACGTCTAACTGCTGTTCGTGTGTCAGGTCAATAAATTTAACCGCATAGCCTGAAACACGGATTGTAAAGTTAGCATACTCTTCTTTTTCGGGATGCTCCATAGCATCAAAAAGCTTTTCTATTCCAAAAACATTAACATTTAAGTGATGAGCGCCCTGGTCAAAGTATCCGTCTAAAATCTGTGTAAGATTTTCTACTCTTTCGGCTTCGGTTTTTCCCAATGTGTCGGGCGTTATTGTCTGCGTGTTTGAAATACCGTCTAAAGCTAACTGATACGGAAGCTTAGCAACGGAGTTAAGTGATGCAATAAGTCCGCACATCTCAGCTCCATAACTTGGGTTTGCACCCGGTGCAAGAGGGAAGCCCATTCTTCTTCCGTCAGGCATATTGCCGGTTGCTTTTCCGTAAACCACGTTTGAAGTTATAGTCAGAATCGATGTGGTGGTTTCGGCATCACGATAGGTTTTATGCCTCTTTAAAAGCTTTAAGAATGTCTCTAAAAGCCACACTGCAATTTCGTCTGCTCTGTCATCATCGTTTCCGTATTTGGGGAAATCGCCTTCAACTTCATAGTCAACTGCAACCTTGCTCATCTCGTCACGGATAACCTTAACCTTTGCATATTTAATTGCAGAAAGTGAGTCTACCACGTGAGAAAAGCCTGCAATACCTGTTGCAAAGGTACGCCTTAAGTCAGAATCCAGAAGTGCCATAAGGGCAGTTTCGTAGTTATATTTATCGTGCATATACTGGATTACATTTAATGTGTTAACGTAAAGCTTTGAAAGCCATTCCATCATGGAAACGAACTTTTCTATAACCTCATCATAGTCTAAATATTCGGACTTGATAGGCTCATATTTCGGGCCGACCTGCTCTAATGTTTTAGCATCAACACCGCCGTTAATTGCATACAGAAGGCACTTTGCAAGGTTTGCTCTTGCGCCGAAAAACTGCATTTCCTTACCGGTCTGTGTTGCAGAAACACAGCAGCAGATTGAATAGTCATCTCCCCAGTGAGGACGCATAACATCGTCATTTTCGTACTGAATGGAGCTTGTGTTTATAGAAATCTCTGCCGCATACTTTTTAAAGTTTTCAGGCAGGTTCGAAGAATATAAAACAGTAAGGTTCGGCTCAGGTGCGGGGCCCATATTCTCAAGTGTGTGAAGAAAACGGTAGTCGGTTTTTGTAACCATACTTCTGCCGTCAAGTCCCATTCCTGCAACCGCAAGTGTCGCCCATACAGGGTCTCCGCTGAAAAGCTGATTGTACGAGGGAACACGCGCAAACTTAACCATTCTGAATTTCATAACCAAGTGGTCAATAAGCTCCTGCGCCTCTTTTTCGGTTAAGATTCCCTTTTCGATATCACGCTTTATATAAATATCTAAAAATGTTGAGATTCTTCCGACACTCATTGCGGCACCGTTCTGAGTTTTAATAGCCGCAAGATAGCCAAAATAAACCCACTGCACTGCCTCGCGTGCATCCTTTGCGGGGCCTGAAATGTCAAATCCGTAAATCTCTGCCATTTTCTTAATCTCGTGAAGTGACGCTATCTGACGGCTTACCTCTTCACGAAGACGGATAACATCTTCACTCATTGTTCCGCCGCCGATATTTAAATGGTCTTTTTCTTTTGCTTCTATAAGCGCATCGACGCCGTAGAGCGCAATACGCCTGTAATCGCCGACAATTCTTCCTCTTCCGTATGAATCAGGAAGTCCTGTTATAATCTTGTTATGGCGGGCTTTTTTCATTTCAGGAGTGTATGCATCAAACACGCCCTGATTCTGTGTGCGGCAATATTCTGAGAAAATCTTATGAAGATTTTCATTTGTTTCATAGCCGTTTGTAGAAAGCGCCTGCTCTGCCATCTTAATTCCGCCAAACGGCATAAAAGCACGCTTTAATGGCTTATCTGTCTGAATTCCGACAACGGTTTCTAAATCTTTATCTAAATACCCGGGTCCGTAAGCGGTAAGTGTTGAAACGATATCCTTTTCCATATCGAGCACTCCGCCCTTCAACCTTTCTTCTTTCTGAAGAAGCTGAAGCTTTTCCCACAGCTTATTTGTTGCATCGGTAGGCCCTTCTAAAAATGAAGAGTCTCCATCGTAAGGAGTGTAGTTTCTTTTCACAAATTCTCTTACATCGATTTTTTCTTTCCAAACACGGCCCAAAAAGCCGTCCCATTCTTTAAATTCTAACATAATATCCTCCCTTTCCCCATTTTTGGGATGAAATTATTTTCTGCTCTGCGCCTTTGCACGAAGCGCGTTATTTAAAATTCTCTTTCTGATTCTGAAAGTCTTAGGAGTAACCTCTAAAAGCTCATCCTCCGAAAGAAATTCTATTGCCTCTTCAAGACTTAAGTTCTTAGGTGGCACAAGACGAAGTGCATCGTCACTTCCTGCGGCTCTTGTGTTTGTTAGCTGCTTTTTCTTGCAGACATTAACATTAATATCTTCAAGCTTTGGCGAAAAGCCAACAACCATTCCCTCGTAAACAGGAGTGCCGGCCGAGATAAACATTGTTCCTCTCGCCTGAGCGTTAAACAAGCCATATCCTACTGCCTCGCCTGTTTCAAAAGCTACAAGTGAGCCCGTAAAACGTCTTGTGATATCGCCTTTATATGGCTCATAGCCATGAAATACAGAGTTTAATATACCCTCTCCTCTTGTGTCTGTTAAAAACTCACTTCGATAACCAAAAAGGCCTCTTGCGGGAATAAGGTATTCTATTTTCATTCTGTTACCCGATGGCGACATTGTTAAAAGCTCGCCTTTTCTTGCGCCAAGCTTTTCCATAACAGCGCCGACGCTTTCCTCGGGAACATCTATAAACACATGCTCAATCGGTTCGCACTTTACATCGTCAATTGTTTTAAACAAAACCTTAGGAGTGCTTACCTGAAATTCGTATCCCTCTCGTCTCATTGTTTCGATTAATATTGAAACACTATCAAATTTTTCAGACGAAGTGATAGAAATAATACTTACATTTGCATATCGAATAGTAACAAATCTCTTGCAAAGAGGTTGAGTATGACTCGATGTAATAAGTTGCTGAAACGGTGTAAGTTGCTGAAAATAAGTTTTATATACTTATTTTGAGGAGCCAAAAGAATACCCTTTTTTGAAAATATACCTGTTGGCGCTGCATCTTGAAAAAACTCTATTTTGCATTTTGGAAACCGCGAATTCATCATCTTCCACTCCTGTCTGGTATGCAATGAGTGCTCCATACCATCGTGAACTTCAGGCTCGTGATTGGTTTGCCGATAGGGGCATTGAGACTTTCGTTCCTATGCGATACGAGATTGTCACTCATCGCGATGGTGTCAAATCTCGTGAGTTGATTCCAGCTATCCACAATCTGCTTTTTGTGCATACCACTCCAGCGGTGATGCGTGAGCTCAAACCTCGTCTCCCCATTATTCAGTACCTCACTTGTCCTGTCAATGGTCGCAACGAACCTATTTTGGTTCCCGAGATGCAGATGGCTCAGTTTATTCGTGTCAGCAATAGTTGTAGTGATCATCTTCTCTATTTTCGTCCCGAAGAGCTAAATCTTCGTCGTGGTACCCCAGTGCGCATTATCGGTGGTCCCTTCGATGGGGTAGAGGGTACCTTCGTCAAGGTACAAGGCATCCGCAATCGTCGTGTCGTTGTTCAGCTTACTGGCCTTCTGGCTATAGCAGCCGAAGTTCATCCTGATTTGATTCAGATTTTATGATTGTTACGTATTGGTTTGTCTTTTCCAGAAAACCTAAAATAGAACATTATGTCAATTCTATTCCACATAGTCATTCCTTTTGTTGTCTCTATATTGGCAGCTATTTGGATTTATCCCAAGATGTTGCATATCGCTTTGTCAAAGAATATCGTCGATAACCCCGATGCTCGTAAGCTTCAGCGTGTTCCAATCCCTGTACGCCAAGGGCGTCAACCTTACTTTCCGCATTGTCCCCCACGGCGTGCACAGCGAGGCATGCTGGGAAGAGCAGGTTCCTGTTTTCATGACCTGTCTGGGGTTGATTTGATATAGATCTTAAAAACATCCATCAAAGGAGCTTACCCATGGAAATCCGTTATTTCAAGAATTATTCCCACTGCCTTGGCC
>CALAUK010000057.1 GCA_937892135.1 uncultured Clostridia bacterium
AGTTTGACGGAATGATAATCACAGGTGCGCCCGTTGAAAATATGGAGTTTGAAGAAGTTGACTACTGGGAAGAGCTTTGCGAAATAATGGAGTGGTCAAAAACCAACGTAACCTCAACATTTCATATCTGTTGGGGTGCTCAGGCAGGTCTTTACTACCATTACGGCATACAAAAACGCCCTCTTGACAAGAAGATGTTTGGCGTGTTTGAGCACACTGTAAACAGAAAAACATCAAAGCTTATGAGAGGTTTTGACAATAAGTTTTATGTTCCGCACTCAAGGCACACAACAGTTCTTCGCGAGGATATAAAAAAGGTTAAAGACCTTGAAATACTCTCTGAATCTGACGAAGCCGGCGTGTATATAGTGTTTACAAAAGCAGGAAAGCAGATTTTTGTAACAGGCCACTCAGAATACGATGCCGATACTCTTCATAACGAATATGTAAGAGATGTGAAAAAAGATCTTCCGATTGAAATTCCAAAAAATTATTATCCTGATGATAACCCCGAAAACAAGCCTATGATGCGCTGGCGCTCACATGCAAGCCTTTTATATGCAAACTGGCTTAACTATTTCGTTTATCAGATTACGCCTTATAATATTGAAGATATTAAATAAAAAAAGCTGAGCTACTGCTCAGCTTTTTATTTTTTATTCTTCTGTTACTTCCTCTTCTTCTACGTGTTCCGCAGTAGCAAGAGAAACGATTTTAACGCCATCGTCTAAGCGCATCACGCGAACACCCTTGGTTACTCTTGAATATGTGCTTATTTCATCCGTTCTCATTCTTATAATAACACCTGCATCGGTAATAAGAATAATATCGTCTTCCTCTTTAACACTCTTAAGTCCCGCAACCTTACCGGTCTGCTCACTGATACGATATGTTAAAACACCCTTACCGCCTCTGTTCTGCGCATGGTATTCGTCCATATCAGTCTTTTTGCCGTAACCGTTTTCTGTTACAACCAAAAGCTCAGCCTCGTTATCTGCAATACAAGCACCAACAACAAAATCATCGCCCGAAAGCCTTATAGCTCTCACACCACGAGCGGTTCTGCCCATAGTTCTTGCATCATTTTCATTAAATCTAATTGCCATACCCTCATTTGTTCCGACAATTACATCGCAACTTCCGTCTGTAAGTGCAACACAAATAACCTCATCGTCCTCGTCAAGACCAATAGCCCAGAAGCCATTCTTTCGGCTTGTGTTATACTCCATAAGAGGAGTTCTCTTTACAATTCCGTACTTGGTTATAAATGTCAGGTACTTATCCTCTGTAAACTCACGAAGAGTTATAGTTGCCGAAACTTTTTCCTCGGGCGCAAGCTCTAACAGATTAATAATAGCTGTTCCCTTTGCCTGACGGCCCGCCTCAGGAATCTGATATCCCTTAAGCTTAAACATTCTTCCCTTATTTGTGAAGAACAAAATGTTATCGTGAGTAGATGTTGTCATAATATTTTCAACAAAGTCCTCATCACGAACAGCCTGAGCAGTAATTCCGCGTCCGCCTCTGTGCTGTGAGCGGTATGTGTCAACGGGCATACGCTTAACATAGCCGAAATGAGTCATTGTTACAACAACGTCTTCCTCTTCAATCAAATCCTCAATGTCAATTTCATCAATTGCATTAACGATTTCTGTACGTCTGCCATCGTCATATTTCTCTTTAAGAGCCATAAGGTCTTCTTTAATAATATTAACAACAAGCTGCTCGTCAGACAAAATCTCATTGTATTTTTTAATAAGAGCAGTAACCTCAGCCAATTCATCGTGAATCTTCTGTCTTTCAAGGCCGCTTAATCTACCAAGTCTCATATCAACTATCGCCTGAGCCTGAATATCTGTAAGATTAAATCTTGCCATTAACTGCTCTTTTGCATCAGCGATACCGCCCTCGGCTTTTCTTATTGTGCTTATTACCTCATCGATATTATCAACAGCAATATTAAGTCCAAGTAAAATATGCTCTCTTTCCATCGCTTTTTTAAGGTCGAACTTAGTTTTTCTTGTTACAACCTCTTTCTGGAACTCGATATAATAATCGATAACCTCGCGAAGATTTAAAAGCTTAGGCTCAGTTTTGTTTACAAGAGCTATCATATTTACGCAAAAGCTTTCCTGAAGCTGAGTAAACTTATAAAACTGATTTAAAATAACATTTGCGTTACCGTCTTTTTTAACATCAACAACGATTCTCATACCATCACGGTCGGACTCGTCACGAATTTCAGACACGCCTTCAACTCTCTTATCACGAACAAGCTCGCCCATTTTTTCAACAAGCTTTGCCTTGTTAACCTGATAGGGAATTTCAGTGATAATAATCTGAGTCTGCGAACCGGTTTCCTCAATTGTGGCTCTTCCGCGCATTAAAATTCTGCCTCTGCCGGTATGATATGCCGCACGGATTCCGCTTCTTCCCATAATAAGAGCACCTGTCGGGAAGTCGGGACCTGTAATATAGCCGATAAGCTCATCAATTGTGATATTCGGGTCATCCAAAACGGCAATAACACCATCAATAACCTCACCAAGATTATGAGGCGGAATATTAGTCGCCATAGCAACAGCTATACCTGAAGAGCCGTTAACCAAAAGGTTCGGGAATTTTGACGTAATAACGCTGGGCTCTTTTCTGCTGTCGTCAAAGTTTGGCACAAAGTCAACAGTGTCCTTGTCGATATCAACAAGCATTTCCACTGCCATCTTGCTCATTTTTGACTCAGTATAACGATAAGCAGCAGCGGGGTCGCCGTCAACAGAACCAAAGTTACCCTGACCGTCAACTAACGGATATCTCATTGAGAAATCCTGCGCAAGACGAACAAGCGCATCATAAACAGATGCGTCACCGTGAGGGTGATATTTACCAAGCACGTCACCGACAGTTGCGGCACACTTCTTGTACTTTTTGTCAGGTGTAAGCCCTGCTTCATGCATCGTATAAAGTATACGCCTGTGAACCGGCTTAAGTCCGTCTCTTACATCAGGAAGCGCACGGCCAATGATAACACTCATGGCATATTCAAGATACGCTTTTTCCATTTCAGTAGAGACTTCAACGTCAACGATTGATTGCATTTCGTAATCAGCCATATTTTTCTCCTATTCTTCCGTTTTAAAGTTAAAACGGCATTGGTTTTTCCGATGTTTATTTTATAAGCATACTTTCGCCTGTCATTTCTGAAGGCTTTTCTAGTCCCATCATATCAAGCAATGTGGGAGCAATATCAGCAAGTCTTCCTGATTCTTTTAACTTGCCATCGTAGTTTACCATAACCATCGGCACGGGGTTTGTTGAATGAGCAGTTACAACATTTCCCTCATCATCAAACATTTCGTCCGCATTACCATGGTCTGCAGTTACAAGTGCGCATCCGCCTTTTTTAACTATTGCATCTATTGTTGCGCCCAAGCACTCATCAACTGCCTCAACTGCCTTAACTGCACAGTCAAACACACCTGTATGTCCAACCATATCGCAGTTTGCATAGTTTAAAACGATTACATCATATTTACCGGACTCGATTCTCTTGACAACCTCGTCACAAACTTCATAAGCACTCATTTCAGGCTTTAAGTCATAGGTAGCTACATCCTTAGGAGAGTTTACCAATATCTCCAGCGCATTGATCATCACCGCATTCCAAAGCGCCTCGGGCCTGGTAAACCTGCTGACACCCACCAGCGCCGTAGTCATGGGCGGCCTGGCCGTAGCCCATATCCCATACGACCGCTGGCTCAAATACGTCATCAAACTGGTGGTAATCGTATTGGTATTAACCATGGCCTTCCTGGCCGCAGGGGCATTGTTATAAAATATAATATAGAAATCCTATCTTAAAATCCCGCGTCACTCTTGACGGATTGGCGTTTATCGGTGATAATAATAAGATAGGATTTTTGTGTTTATGCGCAAATAATGTGATGTGTCTGCTGTTTGTTATGGCTAGCAGTATGGTACATTGTGAGTATAGAAGGGAGTAACCATAT
>CALAUK010000058.1 GCA_937892135.1 uncultured Clostridia bacterium
ATTTATAATTGCACGAAGAGCAAGGTCAATAGCCTCGCTACCGCCGACAGAAACCAAAACCTGGTCTGCCGCATTGTATTTTAAATTAAATCTTCTATTAAGGTAGTTTGAAATTTCTTTTCTTAATTCCACGAGACCTGCATTTGAAGTATAATATGTGTGCCCGTTTTCTAAGGAATTGATGCCGGCCTCTCTTATGTGATGAGGGGTTACAAAGTCGGGCTCGCCAACGCCTAAGGAAATCGCGTCTTTCATTTCAGCGACAATATCAAAAAACTTTCTTATTCCCGATGGGGCAATGCTTTTTACAATCGGGGAAAGCGCATCTTGTGGTGAGAATTTACTCATAGTGATATCACTCTTCTTTCATCTGATGGCACATGGTCGAAGATGACACCGTTATCCTTGTACTTTTTAAGCACAAAATGAGTAGCGGTAGCAATTACTGTATCCATAGGAGCCAACTTTTCCGAAACGAAGAGTGCAACCTCTTTTAAGGTACGTCCTTCAATAAACACTGCCAAATCAAAGCCGCCGCTCATAAGATATACAGTCTTAACCATGTCATACTGGTATATTTTTTTTGCAATTTTGTCAAAGCCCTCGCCAAGCTGGGGTGTTATTTTAAGCTCTATAAAAGCTGTAACATACTCTTTCATAGTCTTTTCCCAGTTGATAAGTGCTCCGTAGCCTAGTATGATTTCGTCCTTTTCAAAGGACTTAATGGCGGCCGCCACCGCATCGGGGTCTTTGTCAAGCATAACGGCAATCTGCTCCGCTGTAAGCTTTGAGTTTTTTTCCAATAGTCTTAAAATGTCTTCCATAGTTATTCCTCCGATACGATTTATTTACACAAAAGTGTTTGTTTATTATACCACTTTTGGCGAAAAAAATCAAGCATAATAGGGTATTTTCTTGAAAAATTATTGCAAGACGGGTATTTTATTAAAGAATTGTTGTAATATTTGCTTTTTTGTGGTACAATGCACAGAGAGACTGGCTTTTGGAGGATAGGTATGTATAAGGAAATTGCAAAAACAAAGAATAAAACATATCCGTTTGTTATAGGAGCAGTTATTTTATATTTATTGGTTCTTTTTATTATAAAAGATGCGTCCTATAAGGGGCTTATTCAGCTTGCGGCGCTTTTTCTGTGCGCTCTTGCGGTTTACTTATGTTTGAGATATAATATCCGTGAGTATGAATATCAAATTGCAGAAGATGAGCTTTCATTTTTATCAAGGCTTGGAGGCGCGGAAAGAGTTATTCTGACTGTTCCAATAAGCAAGGTTTTATATATTGCACCGGATAAAAAAGATAATGAAAAATACAGATATAATGCAAAAAAAGCTTTTGGGAAAAAAGATTCTTATGCAGTCTGGTTTTATGATGAGAAAGAAAACATTTCAAAAATCAGCTTTAATCCTACTGAAAAGTATTTAAAAAAAGCGAAAGAAGCAGGTATTGAGGTAAAAAGAGGGTGAAAAAATGGCGCTTGATGCGATTTGCGTGCGCGCTCTGGCAGTGCAGCTTAAAAAAGATTTAGAAGATGCGAAAGCAGATAAAATTCATCAGCCTGAAAAAGATGAAATAACTATATATTTCCGTTCGAGAACAAAAAGCATGAAGCTTTTGATTTCAGCAAGCCCCGCAAACCCCAGGGTTCATTTTTTGAACACTTCAAAAACAAATCCTATGGTTGCGCCTAATTTTTGTATGCTTCTTCGTAAGCATCTTGCGGGAGCAAGAGTAAATGATGTTTCTCAGAGAGATTTTGAAAGAATTATTGATATTTCTTTTTCGTGCCTTACTGAAATGGGTGATAATACTACAAAGCACCTTATATGCGAGATAATGGGCAGGCACTCAAATATTATATTAACAGATGAAAATTACAAAATTTTAGACAGTATAAAAAGAATTGATTTATTAACAAGCTCAGTAAGGCAGATTTTGCCCGGGCTTAGCTATGAGCAAGTTCCGCCTCAGGGGAAAATAAATCCTTTGCTCGCGGAAGATGATGAGATTTATAAGGCTGTTTTCTCCGCGGATGAAGATATAGAAATACCGAAATTTATAATGTCTCGGTTTGACGGGTTTTCGCCTGTTAATGCAAGAGAGATTTGTTTTGACGCCTCTTTAAGCCTTGAAAAAACAATGACAGAACTTAAAGATTTTGAAAAAGAGACCCTGGTTGAAACTATAAAAAGATGGTTTTTGAAGATAAAAAATTGCGATTTTAAGCCTTGTGTGGTATCCGATAAAACAAGACCTATTGATTTTTCGTGCTTTGAGATTAAGCAGTATGGAGCTGCGGCAGAGGCTTTTTTGTATGACGATATAAGCTCATGTGTTGAAGATTTTTACTATACGAGAGACACTGCTGAAAGAAAAAAGCAAAAAAGCGCGGGACTTTTAAAGATAGTAACAAACAATATCGAAAGATGTGCAAAGAAGATAAATCTTTTAAATAAAACATTAGAAGATGCCAAAGACCGTGACAAACATAAAATGTATGCAGACCTTATTAGCGCAAACCTTTACCGCATAGAGCAGGGTGCAAAGTACATTGAGGTTGAAAACTTTTATTCACCCGATATGGAGAAGATAAGAATAAACTTAGATGCCTCAATTTCTCCTCAGGCTAATGCACAAAGGTATTATAAGAAGTACACAAAGGCAAAGGTTGCGGCTGTGGAAGCAAAAAAACAGCTTGAAATTGCCGAAAGTGACCTTTCGTATCTTGAAAGCGTATTAGGAAGTATTGATTTTGCCGAAACAGAACAGGATTTATCGGCTCTTAAAGAAGAGCTTGTTGCAGGAGGTTACATTTTAAGAGAGAAAAAAGATAAAAGAAAAAAAGGCACAGAAAAGATAGCGCCGATGCATTTTGTTTCTTCAGATGGTTTTGATATTTATGTTGGAAAAAACAATCTTCAGAACGATTTTCTGACACTCAAGATGGCAAACAGCTCGGATTTATGGTTTCACACGAAAAATTCTCCCGGCTCGCACGTAGTTATAAAGTTTGGCATCGAAAAAAATGTTACCGATCTTTTGATTTTTGAGGCGGCAACCCTTGCGGCAACATATTCATCGGTTAAAAATTCATCTAAGGTGCCGGTAGACTATACGATTGTTAAAAATGTTAAAAAGCCTAACGGGGCAAGGCCCGGTATGGTTATTTATGATAACTATAACACCATATATGTTGACCCTGATGAAAATTTAGCGAAAAAATTAATAAAAAAATAAGGTGACTTATGTCACCTTATTTTTTTATGTATGGTCTTACGGGAACTCCCTTTTCAGAAAGATAGTCTTTTATTTCGCCAACGGAATAGTTTCTGTCCATCTTAGGAGAATAAAGCATAGAGCTTATAATTCCTGCAGATGCCTCTGTTTTTGTGAACACATCAAAAAGATGCTCGGGCTTGCCCGCTCCGCCTGATGCGATAACAGGGATATTTACGGCATCTGAAATCATTTTTGTGATTTCAAGGTCATAACCCTGATGTGTTCCGTCATTATCAATAGAGTTTACGCAGATTTCGCCTGCGCCCAACGCCTCGCCGCACTTAGCCCAGCTTACAGCATCAATTCCTGTAAACACTCTTGCGCCGTCTATTGCAATTTCGTAGCCACTCGGGATTTTTTCGGTTTTTTCAACCTTTTTTGTCTGCATACTTAAAACTATACACTGACTTCCGAAAGCCTTTGCGCCCTCTTTTATTATCCATGGCTGACGAACAGCCATAGAGTCTATACTGATTTTTTCAGCGCCCGCCTTTAAAACCTCATACATATCGTCAAGATTTCTTATGCCGCCGCCTACTGTGAACGGAACGAACACGTTTTCTGCAACCATTTTAACAGTGTCTATATCAATTTTGCGCTTTTCTGCACTGGCAAGGATATCAAAGAAAATGATTTCGTCTATCTGGTCGGCATATATTTTCTTTGCTATAACCTCCGCCTTGTCTATATCTATATTATTCTGAAATTTATGTGCCTTGGTAACCATTTTATCGCGGATATCAAAGCAAGCAATAAGTCTTTTTGTAAGCATATATATAGTCCTCCCAAATTAAAGCTTAGAAAAGTTTTCTAAAAGCTTAAGCCCTATTTCGCCGCTTTTCTCAATATGGAACTGAGAGGCAAAAATATTATCCTTAGCAATCATAGAAACGAAGCTTTCGCCGTAAGTAGTAACCGCCAAAGCGATATCTTCTTTTGGACGAATGTGGTATGAGTTAACAAAATAGAAGTATTCAGTTTTTGAAAGTCCCTCTAAAATGGGAAGCTCTTTTAAAAACTCTGCGCTGTTCCAGCCTATCTGCGGCACACGCACCTTTCCTTCATCAAATCTTACAACATCGCCTGAAAGCCAGCCGAGGCACGTTGCATTATCTTCTTCACTATGCTCAAAAAGCACCTGAAGTCCCACACAAATGCCTAAAAACGGCTTTTTTTCAACTAAAGCGTGGTTTTCTAAGGTTTCAATTAAATCAAGCTCCTTTAAAGAGTCCATTGTTGCGCCTGCACTTCCTACTCCGGGAAGAATGATATGGCTCACCTTTTTTAGCTCTTCTTTTGAAGAAGTTAATATACAATCAATGTTTTTTGCACGGCAGGCGTTATAAACGCTCGGCCCGTTTCCTGCTTTGTAATCAATTATTCCTATCATCTTTGGGTCTCCGTTCTGTTTCTGGAAATTATAAATTCTTTTGCTAAATCCTCAATAGTATTATCCATTTCGGTTAGCGTAATATCTTCATTGTATTTTCTTTTTATTGCTTTTTTTATCATATAGTCCGAAAGCTCGGGCGCAGCGGGAAGAATGGGTCCTGAAAGGTTCGTTAAAAAGGCATTTTTATAGCGAACACCCTCGGTCTCGCCAAATCCCATTATAACTTTTCCCAAAGGGGAAGCCTTTCCTAAAACAACCTCGCCTGTCTGACTTAAAAAGCCCGAAACAATGGCCTCTTCGCCATCCAGGTCAAGTTTAAGCACTGCATCTCCCGA
Organism: uncultured Clostridia bacterium; assembly: GCA_937892135.1. Classification (GTDB taxonomy): domain Bacteria; phylum Bacillota; class Clostridia; order UBA1381; family UMGS1253; genus CAKSHP01. The sequence continues at coordinate 5,026 of CALAUK010000058.1, forward strand.
GATTTTCTTTTCGCCTTTAAATTCTGCATCAATCAAAGAAAAGGCTGAAAACATTTTAAATCCCGAAGAAACCGCCAACACAACACCGTCTGATTCAACAAAGCTTATAAGGCTTTCCTTAAGAAGAGTGTTTTTTAAAAGCATTTTTGTGTCATAGTCGCTTCCACCGCCTATAATCACAATATCAAAAGAGGAAAAATCGGGTTTTTCATTTGAAAAAATCTGTGTTGTCTCAGTTTTAATACCTCTTTTTTTGCATCTGTACTCTATTGCTTTAACATTTCCCGTATCACCCGTAAGGGTAAGAATATCGGGGAAAAGATGGCATATAGAAAGAGAAAAGTCAGGCATTTTTACTTCCCTCCTCTTCAAGCTTTTTTAAATAAACATAGAAAGGATACATAGCAGTGTAATTTACAAGGGCATATACTACTTCACATTCGCCCGAAAGCATTTTTTCTGCCGCATCTTCTATAGAAGTTGCTATTTTCATATTTTCCTCGGGACATAAGGCAAGTCTTAGCCTTAAATACATATCGTATTTTCTCTGACCGAAGAATGTGTATGCTCCGCCTGTGTATTCTACAAGCGACTCGAAATCAACATCATAAATCCAGGAAATATCGTTGCCGTCTCCCGCATTATCGTTTACGGAAATTAAAATATCCTTTTTCCTTGGGTCATTTATAACTGTTGTTACCGACTGATTAAATCCCGTAGGATTCTTTGATAAAATAAGGTAAACTGTTTTTTCTTTTATAGAAAACTTACTCATTCTGCCGGGTTCGGGCTTTATTTCTTCTAAAACCTTTTTTGAAATTTTTTCGTCTATACCAAGCTCGGTACAAGTCAAAAAAGCCGCAAGCATATTATAAGCATTGTATAAGGCAGAAGCCCGGCTTTTTAATGTTGTAATGGATTTTTCGCCTTGTTTTATATCAAAAAGAATATCTCCGTCTTTTATTATAATGTTATCTGCCGAAAAATCGGACGCGGGATTTTCAAAACCGCAGTTTTCACAAGAAAATTTTCCTAACTGGCCATAGTTAAAGTACTCATAATTTAAGGCGGTACCACATTTAGGGCACAAAGAGCCGTCTTTTCGCTCGTTTGCCAAAATCATACCTTCGCCTCGTTTTATTGAATAGTAAATATTTTTCTTTTTTGTTTCAAAAATGCTTGTAACCGGGTCATCAGCATTTAATATAAGCTGAGTTTCAGGTGACAAAAGAAAGGCCTTTTTTAAAAGATTAGAGGTTGCATCAATTTCGCCGTAACGGTCTAACTGGTCACGGAAAAGATTTGTTACAACCGCAAAATCGGGCTTTATGTGCTTAAAAAGGAGCGGCATATTAGCCTCGTCCACTTCAAGCGAGGCAAAATCTGCTTTGATTTTCCCGAAAATGCTTGTCTTTTTGGAAAATGCCGCCGCAATTCCCGTAAGCATATTTGCGCCTGCTTTATTACAGACAACCTCATATCCTGACGCTTTTAATATAGAGTATATAAAATTATTAGTGCTTGTCTTTCCGTTTGTTCCGCAAACAACGATTATCTTCTCTTTTATGCCATCTGCGCAGATTTTAATAAAATCAGGGCAGATTTTAAGCGCAATTCTGCCGGGCGCAGTTGAGCCTCTTGATTTTAAAAGCTTGCACAAAAGAGACGCCGTCTTTGCAGACCATAGCGCAAGAATAAATCTTATTTTCCTCAATGAGCAAAAGTCCTTTCGTAAGTGGTTTTTATATAGTATTAGCTTAAATTTAATTTGATATTTTCACACAAGTCGTGTTTTATAATATCTTTTCCGTCTTTATCTATTGCTTTTATGCGTTTTGCCGCTATCTGATGTTTTCTCACGAGCTCATCCATATCCATGGAGGAGACAGTGTAGCTGGCAAGTCTGTCGCCGCTTGATTTAACCTCTTTAAATTCTGCACCGGGAGCTTTAAGCTTAAAGAATTCGGAAATAATTCCTTCTTCAACAAGCTCTTCAAGACCTTCAATTCTTTCAAGCACGCCGGGGTTACAATATAAAAATTCATGCAGAAGCTGACAGGGAGGAGCATCTTTTTCAACGTGCGGCTTAAGCCCTAAAGTAAGGTCAACCACTGCTTTTATAACATCAAAGCCTGTCATAGTCTTTATTTGCCTGAATTTTAAAACGCCGCCTGTTCTTGCGCAAAACTCCACCACGTTTAACTTATCTTTTCCGTTTGTGATAGCCTGCATAAGAAGAGGAGTGTTTTTAAGACCAAAGGCAACGGCAATTTTCTGCACAGTATCTTCTACAAGAGCCTTCACTTCGTTAGAAACCGGAGCGGGACAAAGCGACCTGTAAATAACAAACTTATTGTTTCCGGGAATCTTGTAAAGCTCTGAAATACAAAGCACATTAGCCTTGCCGTCTTCTATGTAAGCATCAACTGTAATTTCTCTTCCCTCAACAAACTCTTCAACAACCGCTGTGTTTGTTCGGCTTATTTCAACAGCTTCTTTAAAGGCTGCCTCAAGCTCCTCAAAGCAGGAAACTCTCTTAACGCCTCTTGAGCTGTATGAGTCAACAGGTTTAACAATTATGGGGTATTCTAAATGCTCTATGCTTTTTTTATCAAGCTCTTTTAAAACAACGTGTTTTGAAGTCGGGATATCGTTCTCCACAAAAATACGCTTCATAAACTCCTTGTTTGAAACATTTTTCGCCGTTTCGTAATCAATATAGCAGGGAAGTCCCAATTCTTCTGAAACCTGTGCTACAACCAAAAGCATCTGGTCGGCGCAAACGGTAATCAAAAAGTCCACTTCCTCTTTTTTTGCAACATCTCTTATTCCGTCAACATCAAGAGTTGAAACGGGATAGAACTTATCGGCAAGCGCTACTGCCGGAGCTTTTTCGTTCTGGTCTGCTAAAATTGTATAAATTCCACGTCCTTTTAATTCCTTAACAAGCTGAACCTGAGGCACACCGCCGCATAAAACTAAAGCTTTCATACAAAAATCCTTCTTTCCATAGAATTATTTTGAAACCTTTTCTTTTTTGGTATTAATAGTATCGCGTTTTTTAAATTCAATTCCGTCCTGTTTAAGAACAGTAAAAACTGACTTAAACAAAATTTTAATATCGAGCCATAAACTGAAATTGTTAACATATGTAACATCGTATTCAAGCTTTTCGGTCCAGCTTAAATCGTTTCTTCCGTTAATCTGCGCAAGTCCTGTTATACCGGGGCGCATATCAAGTCGCCTTTTCTGTGTTTCTGTGTAGTTTTCCATCTGGTAAGGAAGAGTCGGTCTCGGACCTATAACACTCATTGTTCCGTTTAATACATTAAAAAGCTGCATAAGCTCGTCAAGGCTTGTTTTTCTTAAAAATTTTCCAACCTTTGTAATTCGCTCTTTAGGAGTGAGCATATTTCCGTTTTCGTCTATGCTTTCTTCGGGAATAAGCATAGTCCTGAATTTGTAAATTTTAAAGGTTTTGCCGTCTTTTCCTGTTCTCTCCTGAGTGAATACCGCGGGGCCTTTTGATGTAAGCCTTATAAGAATAGGAATTACAATAAGCACCGGAATGACGATTAAAAAAAGCATCAAACAAAAAGATGAACAGATGTCAAATAGTCTTTTAATACAAAGCTGAAATTTTCTCATTTTATCCTCCACACACTTTTATAATTTTTCTGCCAGAGTTTTTTTGTTTTTCCAGTTTCCAAATAAGAAGAAAAGAGTACTGGGTATCGCATATCCGTACGGTGCTAAGGCATAGCCTAAAACGAAACCGTAAAATCCCCAGTTAAATACTATGCCGAAAAGATAGCTTAGTCCGATTCTTAAAACGACACCGTCAAGCATAGCAAGCACCATACTGAGACGCGCGTTGCCGTTGCCCTGAATAAATGCACCGCTTCCCCGCATAGCCGCAAAAGCAGGAAACATCCAAAGTATTGCACTTATAAATACTGAAGACATTTCGTGCACCTTCGGGTCGTTTGAAAAAATCATAAAAAGCTGTTTTCCAAAGCATATGTATAGCAAAATAAACACAATGGTAAAAGCAAAAGAATATATCCACGCGCAGTAAACAACTTTCTTTGCGCGGTCCTTTTTGCCGGCGCCGATGTTCTGACTAATCATAGGCATCGCCGCATAGTGAATACCCTGAGAAATCTTGTTTATTATATCGTCAATTCTTATGCCGACGCCAAAGGTTGCCGATGCAACAACACCAACTGAGTTTATAATTGCATTAACAAACAACATAGATATATTTATAAAGCCCGACTGAACCGCCATAGGAGTTCCGAGGCTTATTATCATTTTTCCGTAGGTTTTATTAATTTTAAAATACTCTTTTTTAAAGTCAAAGCCAAATGCAAATCTGTTTTTATAAAGAAAATATATAGAAAACAAAAACGATGCCGCCTGACCGATAACGGTTGCCCATGCGGCGCCTGCAACGCCAAAGCCTAACATTCCTGTAAACAGAATGTCCAGTACAAGATTTATAACAGACGCTATAAAAATAAACAAAAGAGGCCTCTTTGAATCGCCCATGCCACGTAAAACTGCTGACACCATATTGTATCCCGCAGTAAAAATGAAACCGATTGCACAGATAACAAGATAATCCATTGCCATTTTATATGACTCTTCAGGTGCATTTATAAGGTTTAAAATCCCTGACTTAAAAACAAGAACAACTAAAGAGAAAAAAGCCGCCAGAATCATAAGCATAGAAAACAGCGTTCCCATAATGGGGGAAATCTTATCCCTTTTTTTAGAGCCTATTGCCTGAGAAATCAAAACCTGGCCCGCATTTGAAAAGCCAAGGCACACCATTGTGCCGAAATTTATAATCTGGCTGCTCCCGGAAACTGCCGAAAGCCCTGCCGTACCGACATATTTTCCCACAATCATCATATCTATTGTGCTATACAGCACCTGGAGCGCATTTGACGCCATAAAAGGCAGCATAAAAAACAAAAGCTGCCTCATTAAATTTCCTTTTGTAAAATCTTTTGTAATACTTTTTTCCATTGCAATTAAGACCGTTCCTCAAGTTTCTTAATAATAAAATCGCCTAAGTCCTTGGCGGAGTTCGGCTTTCCTGCCATAGCTGCCGCCTCTGAAAGAGCCTCAAGCCTCCAGGGGTTTTCCAAAAGCTGATACACAACCTCATCAATGGGACATAGCTTTGAAACTTTAACCGCAAGGCCGTTGTTTAATAAAAATTCAGCGTTTCTGTCCTCCTGACCGGGAATTGGCGACAAAATGACAGCAGGGAGCTTCTTTGCAAGAAATTCCGACGTAGTAAGTCCGCCCGGCTTTGTTATTATAAGGTCAGAAGCATCCATCAGCAAATCAACATTGTCAACATATCCGTATACATGAACCTCGTGATTCCATTCGTGTTTTTTTGCTGTTTTAAAAAGGCGTTTGTTGCTTCCTGAGACAAGCACAATCTGAAAATCAAGGTTAAGAGAGTCTAATTGAGTAAGGCGCGAAAATATTTTTCCGTGCCCCATAGAACCCATAATAACCAGAATGGTTGGTTTATCTGAAAATCCAAGGTCTTTTCGGGCTTCCTGTTTGTCTTTCTTTTCTGCAAATTTAGGCTCAATCGGTATGCCTGTGCTTATGATTTTTTCTTTCGGTATCTGCTTTGCTGCCATCTGGTAATCCAGCAAAACACTTGCTGTTACATAATAGTCAAGATTTGTTTTTTCCCAGAACGGATGCACTGTAAAATCTGTTATAACGCCGACTGTTAAACGGTTTTTAAGGCTTCCGTCAGCTATTAAGGTATTTAGCATCATAGCTGAAAAAGGATGAGTGGAAATAATGACATCGGGGTTATAATCTTCAATATATTTGCGTATTCTTGGTAGTGAAATCCTGTTAAACGCCTTTTCAAAAGCGTTTTCCTCGGGATTATTGTTTTTCATTGCTATTTCGTATGCACGCCCGAACGCCTTTGGCGCAAGCTTTGTTGAAAGAAGATATCCCCTGTCAACGAACTCGCTTAAAACGGGAGTTATATATTCATAAGTATCAAGCATCGTAGTCGCAATATTATTATCTTCAAGGTACTTTAAAATGGCCATTCCTGTTTTGTGGTGGCCCATACCTGCTTTTATTGACAGAATTAAAGCTTTTTTCATAAAGACACCTCGCTTTATTATATTTTACATTCTTTTATAATTATTTTCAAGTGTTTATGTAAAAATTTTAAAAAAACGCCTGCTTTTTTTGTGTTGACATTAAATATAACGGGTGATATAATACTAGTGTAAAATCAAAAAAATGTGTGTTGTAAAGGAGAAGCTATGAGTGCAATTAACACTTTAGGTAAATTAATGTGGCTTGCTGTAAGCTGTTGCTACTTGTATCAGGTTTACTACATTATTTATATGATTATAAAACGAAAAGAGAAGAGAGTTGACCCGAAAGAGCAGAAGATTAACAAATTCGGCATCATTATCTCTGCAAGAAACGAGGAGACCGTTATAGGTCACCTTTTGGACAGTATCAATAATCAGACATATCCGTCTGATAAAGTTGAGATTTTTGTTATAGCAGACAACTGCTCCGAGGGCGACAGAACAGCGGACATTAGCCGTGAAAAAGGTGCGAATGTTGTTGTTCGTAACAGACCTGACCTTATAGGCAAGGGCTTTGCTATTGACTATCTGTTTCAGTCGATGGACGAAAACCTTTCAGGCTGTGATGCTTTTATAGTTTTGGATGCCGACAACGTGCTTGATAAAAACTATATCGTTGAGATGAATAAGGTGTTTAATCGTGGCTACCGCGTTATAACAAGTTACCGTAACTCAAAAAACTACGGTTCAAACTGGATTTCTGCGGGATACTCTTTGTGGTTTATGAGAGAGAGCCGTTATTTAAACGAAGCAAGAATGAATCTTAATGTAAGCTGTGCAATATCGGGAACAGGTTTTTTGGTGCATTCTGATATAATCAAAAAAATGGGCGGATGGAAGTATTTTCTTCTTACCGAGGATATCGAGTTTACAATTGATAATGTTATAAAAGGCGAAAAAATTGGCTATGCAAAGCACGCTGTTTTGTATGACGAGCAGCCCGAGAAATTTTCTCAGGCATGGCGTCAGCGTATGAGATGGGCAAAAGGCTTTTATCAGGTTATGTCGAAGTACGGCGGAAAACTTGCGCACAATGCCTTTGTTAAGAGAAACTTCTCATGCTTTGATATGCTTATGGTAATTTTCCCTGCAATCATATTAATGTTTATGGTGGCGTTCGTGTTCCTTTTGAGTGTGTACGATGCAGTTTTCATAAAGAGCTCAATAAGGCTTCTGGTCGGAACTATGGTGCCCAATGTGGCGCAGCTTTCGTGCTTTTACTTGTTTATGTACTCAATCGGACTTATAACAACCGTTTCCGAGTGGGACAGCATAAACTGCTCTACTGCAAAAAAGATTTTATACACATTCACATTCCCGTTATATCTTGCAACTCAGATTCCGATTGCGATTGTTGCATTGTTTAAAAAGGTTGAATGGAAGCCTATAACTCACACAGTTGTTAAAACAGTAGACGAAATAACAAACAAATGATTAATTCCGGAAGCTGAGCCTGTATGGCTCGGCTTTCGGTTTTGAATGGCACAGGGGAAATTTTGTCCGGAGTTTCTTCCTTATTATATTATATATATAAAAGCAAAACTTCTGATATGCTTTCCTGATATTACGATTATAGTGTTATGTTACAAGGAGAACGCAAGATTTTGTGCAACATTAACTATAAAACCGTAAAAAACCGCTGAAAATATGATGCAAATGACAACGGGGTGAAAAAAAGTTTACAGTTTTATTACAAGTGAAAAATTTGTATTGACATCTAAATTTTGCAGTGTTATAATTGTGCCATGAAGATGATAAGGTATCTATGGGTATCTGTGTCATCATCGGGCGGGTCGCGTTGAAAGAGAGTGACCGCGGCTCGCTAAATAAAAATGCTCTTTCAAAAAAACATTTATTATAAGGAGGAATTGAGAATGAAAAATCTCAAGAAAGTTTTAGCACTAGTATTAGTTCTTGCTATGTCCCTTTCAGTTGTAGCTTTTGCTGGCACAACATTCCCGGACGTTGCAGACACAGCTAGCTATGCTGAAGCTGCAAAAGTTCTTAAGTCACTAAATATTATGGTTGGTGACGAGCAGGGTAACTTCAACCCTGACAAAACAGTTACAAGAGCCGAGATGGCAAAGCTTCTTTGCGCTATCACAGGTTCAGCTGACCTAGCTCCCGCTTACTGCGGATTTAACGACGTTCCCGCTGACCACTGGGCAAGCGGTTACATCGCAGTTGCTAGAAACAACGGCTGGATCGCAGGTTACGGCGATGGTAACTTTGGTCCTAACGATATCGTTCTTTACGAGCAGGCTATCAAGCTTGTTATGTCAGCTCTTAACTACGGCGTATATGCTGAAGAGCAGGGCGGATACCCCTATGGTTGGTTGATGGCTGCTGGCGAAGCTGAAGTTACAAGAGCAGGCGCAACAGGTGCTGTTGGCGAAGAGTGCTCAAGAGCTAAGATCGCTATGATCATCTACTACGCTCTAGAAGCTAACATGATGAAGCAGACAGCTTTCGGTGACAAGAAATGGGAAATCATCGAGGGTCAGACACTTCTAACAAAGTATCTTGATACATACAAGGTAGAAGGTAAAGTTGCTAACACATATAAGCATGACGTTACTCTTGAAGAAGGTTTCGTAACATACGATATGACAAAGATCGCTGGCATGAGCATTTCTCAGGCTAAGGCTCAGACTATCGCTTCTGATACTCTTGGTGCTAGTCCTATAGGTACTCCTGTAACTCATTACGCTATTGCTGAGATCGATGCTGCTGGCACAGACGCTGCTGATCTTCTAGCTTACTCTACAGTTGCTTACATCAACGTTAACGAAGATGGTGAGCTTGCACTAGTAGCTATCGCTGCTAAGGGCAACAAGAATAAGACAGTTGAAATCGCAGACATGGAAAAAGTTTACGATGCTTCCAAAGACTCTGGTGAGAGAGCTTCAAGACTTCCTGAGCTTGTTGATTCTACTAACTACAGATTCTCTTACTGGACAGGCGACAGAGACACAGACGCTGCTATCACTCCTTTGAAGCTTGATCCTTCTGTTGTAGTTGTTGTTAACAGCACAGCTCCTCAGGCTATGTCAGCTTTCCAGATTGATGGTTCTGACCTTAACACAACTGTTGAAACAGTTGAAGTTTTAGCTAACCTTGTTCCTGCAAATGGTACAATTAAGCTAACAGATACAGATAGCGATGGTTACTATGACCTAATCGAGATCACATCTTATGACGTAGCAGTTGTTGACTATGTTAACGTTGCAAAAGAGAAGATCATCTTAAAGGCTAACACAGCTGCAAGAGGTTCTATCTCCTTCGATAAGGAAGCTCTAACACATCTAACAGATGTATCTATCACTCTTGATGGCAAAGCTATTGAGCTTGCTGATCTTCAGGAGAATGATATCCTAACAATTTCTACAAACAGCTATTCAGATCCTACTTACTACGATATTATCGTAACAAGAAAGTCTGTTGAAGGTAAGGTTTCTGCTTTGAAAACTTCTGACGGTATTGCTTATATCGGCGGCGAAGGCTACAAAGTAGTTTCTGACCTAGTTGAGTATGGTGTAGATATTGACATGAACGTTGAAGGCGTATTCTACCTAGACGCTCAGGGCAAGATCGCTTACGTTGACGACCAGACAGTTGCTTCTGACGACTATGCTATCGTTGACAAGTTTGCTGTTAACTCTATGGATGAAGTTTCTATCAGAATGTTAACATACGAAGGCGTTGCTCTAACAGCTCCTGTTGCAGAAGAAGTTAAGATCAACGGCGTAAAAGTTGTTCTTGATGCAGTTCCCACTGCTGCAGCACTAGCTTCTATGGATATTACTCTTGAGGGTACAATTCCTGCTGCAGA
>CALAUK010000059.1 GCA_937892135.1 uncultured Clostridia bacterium
TTTTTTAATTTTTTTAAAGAATTCACTTGAAAAATTTAAAAAAATAGTGTAAAATATACTATGGTGGACAAATTTGTGAAGGTATTGATTTGTCCCCATGAAAAAGCATATTACAGTGTAATAAATATTTATAATGAGGTGTTTTTGATGTTGAACAAAAAAAGCGTTGAAGATGTTGCCGTAACAGGCAAAAAAGTGTTGGTTCGTTGTGATTTCAACGTGCCGCTTGATGAAAACAAGAATATCACTGACGAGACAAGAATTGTTGGTGCTCTTCCAACAATCAAGTATCTTGCAGATAATGGCGCAAAGGTTATTTTGTGCTCTCATATGGGTAAGCCCAAGGGCGAGCCTAAGCCTGAGTTTTCTCTTGCTCCTGTTGCAAAACGTCTTTCTGAGAAATTAGGAAAAGAAGTTTTGTTTGCAGCTGACCCTGAGGTTGTTGGCGAAAATGCTAAAAAAGCAGTTGCTGAGATGAAAGACGGAGATATCGTTTTATTGGAGAATACCCGTTACAGAGCAGAAGAAACAAAAAATATTGAGACTTTCAGCAAAGAGCTTGCTTCTTTGGCAGATATATTTGTAAACGATGCGTTCGGAACAGCTCACAGAGCACACTGCTCAACTGTTGGCGTTTCTGATTATCTTGATACTGCAGCTGCAGGCTACCTTATCCAGAAGGAAATCGAATTTTTGGGCAATGCAGTAAACAATCCTGTAAGACCTTGCGTTGCTATTCTTGGCGGTTCTAAGGTTTCTTCCAAGATTTCAGTTATCAACAATCTTTTAGAGAAGGTTGATACTTTGATTATCGGCGGCGGTATGGCTTACACATTTATGAAAGCAAAGGGCTACAATGTAGGTGATTCTCTTTTAGAGGCTGACTATATTGAGTATGCTGAAGATATGATGAAGAAAGCAGAAGAAAAAGGCGTTAAGCTTTTAATCCCTGTTGACACAGTTGTAGCTAAAGAATTTTCAAATGATACAGAATTTAAGACAGTTGATTCTTCTAATATTGAAAACGGCTGGCAGGGTCTTGATATCGGCGAAAAGACAATCGCTCTTTTCAAGGATGCTTTAAAAGACGCTAAAACAGTTGTTTGGAACGGACCTATGGGCGTGTTTGAAATGTCAAACTTCGCTAAGGGAACAAACGCTATTGCCCAGATGCTTTCTGAACTTGATGCGGTTACAATTATCGGCGGCGGTGACAGTGTTGCTGCAGTTAACCAGGCAGGTCTTGGCGATAAGATGAGCCATATTTCAACAGGCGGCGGTGCTTCTCTTGAGTTCTTGGAGGGCAAAGAGCTTCCCGGTATCGTATGTTTGCAGGATAAATAATCAATTTGGAGAGGAAAAAGATTTAAAATGAGAAAAGTAGTAGTAGCAGGTAACTGGAAAATGAATAAAACTCCTTCGGAGACAGCTAATTTTATTAAAGAGCTTGCTCCAAGCGTGAAGGATGCAAAGGCAGAAGTTATTGCTTGTGTTCCCTTTGTTTGCTTGCCCGGCGCAGTAGATGCTGCAAAAGGAACAAACATCAAAATCGGTGCGCAGAATATGTTTTTTGAAGACAGCGGTGCATACACAGGCGAAGTAAGCGCAGATATGCTTTTGGATATCGGTGTTGAATATGTTATTATTGGTCACAGCGAAAGAAGACAGTATTTTGCTGAAACTGATGTAACAGTTAACAAAAAGGTTATAAAGGCTATCGAAAAGGGCTTAAAACCCATCGTTTGTGTTGGCGAATCCTTGGAAGAAAGAGAACAGGGCATAACAATAGACCTTATTCGTTCTCAGGTTAAAATTGCATTTATGAATGTAAGTGCTGAAGATGCAAAGGGCGTTATTATTGCGTATGAGCCTATCTGGGCAATCGGCACAGGTAAGACTGCTACAAGTGAGCAGGCAAACGAGGTTTGCGGTGCAATAAGAACTGTAATCGGTGAGCTTTATGGCGCCGAGGTAGCAGAAGAAATCATTATTCAGTATGGCGGAAGCGTAAAGGGCAGCAACGCGGCTGAGCTTTTCGGTATGTCAGATATCGACGGCGGCCTTGTTGGCGGTGCAAGCTTAAAGGTTAATGATTTTACCGACATAGTAAAATATTGATTTAAAAATAGCCACCGGGGGTAAGGCGCTTTGGGCGTTCTTGCCCTCTTGTGCTAAAATTGAGTAGAAAACAGGAAGGAATGGTTAAGGTGAAAAAACCTACTGCACTTATAATTTTAGATGGTTATGGTATCGCTAAAGATAAAAAGCAGTCGGCTATAGATAAGGCAAAAACTCCTGTTATGGATATGCTTATGGAAAAGTATCCCCATAATAAGATTTATGCCAGCGGTCTTGATGTTGGTTTGCCTGACGGGCAGATGGGAAACTCTGAGGTAGGACATACAAATATCGGAGCGGGCCGTATTGTTTATCAGGAGCTTACAAGAATAACAAAATCCATAGAAGATGGCGACTTTTTTGAAAATGAGGCGTTTTCTAAGGCAGTGAAAAATGCTAAAGAGAACGGCAGTGCTCTTCACATTATGGGTCTTGTGTCTGACGGCGGTGTTCATTCTCACAACACACATCTTTATGCAGTTATTCGTCTTGCAAAAAAGGCAGGACTTGAAAAAGTTTATGTTCACTGCTTCTTGGATGGTCGTGATGTTGGCCCGACAACCGGAGCAGATTATGTTAAAGAGCTTGAAGAAGAGCTTAAAAACATAGGTGTTGGAAAAATTGCAACAGTTATGGGAAGATACTACGCGATGGACAGAGACAATCGCTGGGAAAGAGTTGTTTTGGCTTATAACGCTATGGTTAAAGGCGAGGGAAAAGAAGCGGCAGATGCTGAAAAAGCGGTTCGCGATTCTTATATCGAGGGCGTAAACGATGAATTTGTTGTGCCGACAGTTATAGAGGGCGGCGCAAAAATTTCCAAAAACGATTCAGTTATTTTCTTTAATTTCCGCCCCGACCGTGCCCGCGAAATAACAAGAACTCTTGTTGACGAGGCGTTTGACGGATTCGAAAGAGAATTTTTCCCTCTTTACTATGTTTGTATGACACAGTATGATAAGACAATGCCGAATGTTGATGTGGCATTCAAGCCCACAAGCCTTGATAATACTTTTGGTGAGTATATCAGCAAAAAAGGACTTACTCAGCTTCGTATCGCAGAAACAGAAAAATATGCGCATGTAACATTTTTCTTTAACGGCGGCGTTGAAAAAGAGTATGAAAATGAGGACAGAGCATTAATTGCTTCTCCCAAGGTTGCAACCTATGACCTTCAGCCCGAAATGAG
>CALAUK010000060.1 GCA_937892135.1 uncultured Clostridia bacterium
CCCCGCACACGCACACCGGAAAATCCTTAGGACATGTGCACCCTGAAGACAGTTTTAAAAAAGTATCTTTAACTATTCTGTCCTCCAAAGAATGAAAAGTTATAACGCAGAGCCTTCCGCCTGACTTAAGTTTTTTTATAAAATCTGTTATAGTGTTCTCAATAATAGAAAGCTCATCATTTACTTCTATTCTTATTGCCTGAAATGTTCGCTTTCCGGGATGGCCTCCCTTTTCTCTTGCTCCTGCAGGGATTGCCGCCTTTATAATTTCTGTAAGCTCACCCGTTGTTTTAATGGGTGAATTTTTTCTTCTTTCTACTATAAACTCTGCAATTCTCTTTGCCCAGCGTTCCTCGCCGTATTTAAAGATTATATTAGAAAGCTCTTCTTTTGAATATTCATTTATAACTGTGTATGCGCTTTTTTCTCTTCGCCTGTCCATTCTCATGTCCAAAGGCGCATCGTGAATATAACTAAAGCCACGCTCTGCCTCATCTAACTGATAAGAAGAAACTCCCAAATCAATAAGCCCGCCGTCTGCCTCTTCTATTTTTAAATCATCTAATATATTTGAAATATCAGAAAAGTTTCTGTGAACGAAGCTAACGTTCTTTCCGTGAGGCAAAAGCCTTTCTTTTGCTGCTGTAATTGCATCTATATCCTGGTCGATTCCGATTAATCTTCCCTTGTCACTAAGCTTTTTTAAAATCTCTTCTGAGTGCCCTGCTCCGCCCATAGTAAAGTCAACATAAATTCCGTCTTCTTTTATATTAAGGTTTTCGATGCACTCTTGTAGCATAACAGGCACATGGGAAAACTTCATTATCTCACCTCAAAATCAAAAATCGAACCCGATTTTACTCATCGTCTTAAGCATATCCTCGTGGGTAAATTTCGCATTCTTCTTTTCCCACTCTTCTATATCCCATATCTCAAAACGGTTTCTTACGCCCAAAATCTTAACATTTTTTTCAATGCTTGCGTACTCTCTTTGACCTAGCGGGATATTTATTCTTCCAAGCTTGTCCACCTCGCAGGAGGAAGCGCTTGCTGTAAAGTTTCTTACAAATTCTGCTGCATCAGGGTTAGTTACGATAGGAAGTGACTCAAGCTTGTCCCAGATTTTTAACCATTCTTCTTCGGGATACACAAAAAGACATTTGTCCGTAGTACCCATAGTTACATAAAAAGTTTCGCCTTCTGCTCCTGTTCTGTACTTAGAAGGAACACTTACTCTTCCCTTCGCATCAACAGTATGCTCATACGAACCTATAAACAAGCCATTCACCTCCCTTTCTTTAAATGCGTAAAAAGGGATAATTATCCCTTACCCACAATATTGATGTTTTTTTGGCGGTTTTTATACCACTTCATAACATTTTATAACACTTTTTACCCTTATGGTGTAATTTTACACTAATTTAACAGAGAATGCAAGTGTTTTTTTAAAATTTCTTAAAAAATTTTTTTAATTTGGTTTCAATTATGTTACACAACCCCTGTTTTTGTCTTTTTTGCATAATTTACAAGGCGTTTTTTGAGCATATTTTTACTCTTGATTATGCATCTTAAATATGATAGAATTGGCATAGTAGATTTTAAGGGAAAGGCTTTAAATTTTATGTTTGAAAATGAAGAAAAAAAAGAGCGTGCCATCCTTTCCGGAGTGCACACTAATTCAGGAGATATTTTTACTGACACAACAAATGAAACAATTGAAGAGCTTAAAGAACTTGCGAAAACCGCAGGCGTAGAAGTGGTTGGCGTTTTAGTGCAAAACCGTCAGTCGCCCGACCCGGGAACTTATATCGGTGACGGAAAGCTTGAAGAAATTCGTCTTATGGCACAAGAGCAAAATGCAGACACTGTCATTTTTGACGATGACCTCTCGCCCGTTCAGGTAAGAAATATTTCTGACGCCTTAAATTTAAAGGTTATAGACAGAACGATGCTTATTTTGGATATTTTCGCATCGCGCGCAATCACAAAAGAGGGTAAGATTCAGGTTGAGCTTGCTCAGCTTCGCTATATGCTCCCCCGCCTTGTCGGTATGGGAAGTGCGCTTTCAAGATTAGGTGGCGGAATAGGTACAAGAGGCCCCGGTGAAACTAAGCTTGAAACAGACCGCCGTCACATAAGAAGAAAAATAGACTCTCTTTCAGAAGAGCTTCGTGATATCGAGGCGCATCGTGAGCTTTTAAGGTCAAGAAGAAAAAAAGACGGGCGCATAACTGTTGCCCTCGTAGGCTACACAAATGCGGGAAAATCAAGCCTTCTTAATTTTCTTACAGATGCAAATGTCTTAGCAGAAAACAAGCTTTTTGCAACATTGGACCCGACAGCAAGAAGCCTCACTCTTTCTGATAACCGTGAGATTACTTTAGTAGACACAGTAGGCTTTATAAGAAAGCTTCCGCATCACCTTATAAAAGCGTTTAAATCAACTTTAGAAGAGGCGCGCTTTTCTGACGTTTTAATCCACGTTACAGATGCCTCAAATCCCGAGATGGAAAATCATATAAAGGTTGTAAACTCTATCTTAGAAGAGCTTGATGCAACAGGAAAGCCTGTTTTGGCTGTGTTTAACAAGTTAGACCTTGCCCCAAATCCGCTTCTTGTCCCGAAAAATATGGACGGTGCTATGAGGACAGTTTCAGTAAGCTTAAAAGAAAACACTGGAACAGAGGCTCTTTTAGAGGCATTAGAAGATGTTGTTCCGGGCAAAAAGCAAAAGGTATGTCTTTTAATTCCATACACAGAGGGAGCGCTTTTATCCTCTCTTCACAAAGACCAGCTTGTTTTAGAAGAAGAATACACAGAAGAGGGAACTAAAATAGTTGCCCTTATAGATGAGATATGCTATAATAAAATGAGAAATTACGTAAGAAGAGACGATTGAGATGAAAAAAGAGTATAAGACAATAAAAAACACGGCTCAGGCCGAGCTTATCGAGCGCAGAAGCCGTTTTATAGCAACCATTAAGCCAGTAAGCACAGAAGAGGAGGCTCTCTCTTTAATAGAGGCGGCAAGAAGCAAATACCACGATGCCACACATAATGTTTACGCTTATATAATATCCGATAATAACATCTGCCGCTATTCTGATGACGGCGAGCCATCGGGCACTGCGGGAATCCCCGTGCTTGATGTTTTAA
>CALAUK010000061.1 GCA_937892135.1 uncultured Clostridia bacterium
GCCCTACTACCTCATCTATGTTTTTTGGTCTTATCAAATCTGCCAAAGGTGATGTGTTCATATTAATACCCTCCGGTATGTTAATTTTTAAGCTTCAATGCTCTTAGAGACATCAATCCATTTTTTATATCCCGATGCCTTTTCAAATGACATAAATTTTCACCTTATCCATTTTATCACAAAGTTTGCTTTTTGGCAACATCACACAAAAATAAAAAATCAGGAAAAACTCCTGATTTTTTATTTTTAAACCGCCGCTACTTCCGGTGTCTGCCTGATAAGCGCAAGCTCAACATTTTTTGTCAGCACATCGGCATAGCTGTATGAAATTCTTCTGCATTCGCCCTTTTCATCACGGATACTGTCAAGCTTAACAGTAAATATACAAGGATAAATGCTTTCAATCGTGCCTTTTCTGACAATTGTCTTTTTTCTGCCGCGCTTGGAAGTTAGTTTTACTGTTCTTCCAACGTTCTGCTGCAAACTTTTTTTAATCTGCATCAAATCATTTCTGGCTACCATTTTCTCTACCCCGCATTCATTTTTAATGCTGGTAAGTCTATCTTCTGCCTTTTGCTTTGCATAACTTTACAACTTGGTAAAAAACACTCTTACCTTATAAATATTATACCATTTTTTTGAACAAAAGTCAACAAAAAGTTACAAAAAGATTAAAGTTTTTTTGCTTTTTGGTTACACAGGTGGTATACCACGCTTAATTTGCCCACATTATCTAGTAGAAATCTCCTTTGCAAGCGCTTTTATCTCCTCTTCGTTCTTTTCGTTCATCGAAGATTTTATGCTAACCTGATTTTCTGCAAACAAAATCTCCTTTGAGCCCTCAAAATTACTCTTTATTGTTTTTGCTGCCATAGCCGCCCAAGAGCCATTTTCAATAATTCCTATTGTTCTTTTCTGAAAGTTTCTCTCTTTAAGATGGTTTATAAACTCCTGCATAAACGGAAAAATTGTTGCGTTATATGTCGTTGTCGCTAAAACTATTCTGTCATAACGGAAAGCATCTTCAACAGCTTCTGCCATATCGCACCTTGCAAGGTCTGTAATCATTACTTTCTCGCCCAAAGAGGAAATCTCTTTTTCCAAAAGCTTTACTGCCTTTTCTGTGTTTCCATAAACTGATGTGTAAAAAATGGCAACTCCTTTTGTCTCCGCCTCGTATGATGACCATATATCATAAAGATTTATATAACGGTTGATATTTTCATCAAGCACCGGCCCGTGAAGCGGGCAAATCCTCTCAATTT
>CALAUK010000062.1 GCA_937892135.1 uncultured Clostridia bacterium
CATCTCAGGGTAGTGTTTGCGGTAGCACATTGGCTCTTATGGCAGCAGGTGTGCCGATTAAGGCTCCCGTTGCAGGTATTTCTTGCGGTCTTATCACAACTGAAACAGGCTTTACAACAATGGTTGATATTCAGGGCCTTGAAGATTTCTACGGCGAGATGGACTTTAAGGTTGCAGGAACAAAGAAAGGTATCACATCTATTCAGGTTGATATCAAAAACGATGGTCTTACCTATGATGTAATCTGGGAAGCGTTTACTAAGACAAGAGATGCAAGATATCACATTATTGATGATGTACTTCTAAAGGCAATTCCCGAACCCAGAGCAGAGCTTTCAAAGTACGCTCCTAAGGTAATCAAGATGGTAATTGACCCTGAAAAGATCAGTGAAGTAATCGGTAAGGGCGGTAAGGTTATCCAGAAGATTGTTGCAGACACTGGCGCTCAGATTGACATTGAAGACGATGGTACAGTTTTAATATTCTCAGCTGATCAGGAGGGCGGAAAAGCTGCTCAGAAGATTATTGAGGGTATCGTTAAAGAGCCTGAAGTAGGCGAGGTTTACACAGGTAAGGTTGTTCGTATTATGGACTTCGGTGCATTTGTGGAAATTCTTCCCGGAAAAGACGGTCTTGTTCACATTTCAAAGCTTGACAAGAAGCGTGTTGAAAAAGTAACAGACGTTGTTAAAGAGGGCGATGAAATAACTGTTAAGGTTATAGAAATTGACAAACAGGGAAGAATAAACTTATCCCGCAAGGATATGTTAGAAGACTAATTAAAAAATATAATGGGTGCGGGCAATCCGCACCCATTGTTTTTAAGGAGAATTACTTTGGTAGAAAAAACAGTTTTAAAAAACGGCATAACCGTTGTATATGAAAAAATAGATTATGTAAGGTCTGTTTCTGTGGGCGTTTTTATAAAAAACGGCTCTTGCCACGAAAGAGAAGATGAGCTTGGAATTTCCCATTTTATAGAGCACCTTTTCTTTAAGGGAACAAACAAAAGAAGCGCAAAGCAGATAGCGGTGGAGATGGATTCCGTCGGCGGAATTTTAAACGCCTACACAACCAAGGAATACACCTGTTATCACGCAAAAACATTAGACACTCATTTCGCTCTTGCGGCAGATATATTATCTGATATGGTTTTAAACTCGCGCCTTTCAGATTCTGATATAAACCTTGAAAGAAATGTTGTTTTTGAAGAGATTTCTATGTATGAAGATGCGCCCGAAGAGCTTGTGCACGATATGCTTTTGGAGGCGGCGTGGGGCAAAAACGAGGGAATAGGTGCGCCGACGCTTGGCACACACAAAACTCTTGAAAGCTTTGACAGCCGTGTTGTCCGCGAGTACCTTAAAAAGATGTATACTCCCGAAAACTGCGTTATAGCGGTTGCGGGAAATATTATGCCCGATATGCTAAAAATCTTAGAGGAAAAATTCGGAGCGTGGGAAAATGGAAAAGGCGAAAACGAATTTAATAAGCCCTCTTATAAAAAAGATATCATAATTAAGAAAAAGGATATCGAACAGGTGCATTTCTGCTTAGGGTTTGAGGCATTTAAAGGAGATGACGACAGAAACTATCCTCTTCTTTCATTAAACAATATTTTCGGAAGCTCTATGAGCTCTGAGCTTTTTCAGAAAATAAGAGAAGAAAGAGGTCTTGTATACTCTGTTTATTCATATCTTTCAAACTTTGTGACCTGCGGTGCTTTGGTAGTGAGTGCCAGTATGCATCCTAAAAACTTAGGCGAAGTTTTAAGCATTATTTACGATGAAATCAAGCTTATTAAAAACAAAAGCATCACAAAAGAAAGATGCGAAATGTCAAAAGAACAGCTTAAGGGAAATTATATGTTAGGCCTTGAAAATGTAAGCTCAAGAATGCAAAGCATAGGAAGAAGCTATCTTTTATATAAAAAGTTCCGCACACCCGAAGATGTTTTGGAAAAAATAGAAAGAATTACCTTAGACGATATGTATCTTGCGGCAGAGACTGTTCTTGATTTTGACAAGATGTGCGCATCAGTTATAGGAAGCGGCGAAATATCGGAAAAATTATTTGAAGTTTAGACTCAGCTATTGACTTTTTTGTCAAAAAAGAGTATAATATTTTTGTTTAAATTTTATCGCGCAAAAAAGATTTTGGCGGCAGAAAAGGAGAGATTTTATAATGAGTAATGAAGTTGTTTATGATGAATTAAGAACACTTCGACACAGTGCGTCTCATGTTATGGCGCAGGCTGTTAAGCGTTTATTTCCTGAAGTTAAGTTAGCAATAGGTCCTGCTATTGATACCGGATTCTATTATGACTTTGACACCGCCACTAATTTCACCAATGAGGACTTAGAGAAAATTGAAGCGGAAATGAAAAAGATTGTTAAAGAAAATCTTAAAATTGAACGCTTTGAGCTTCCTAAGGACGAGGCGCTTAAGCTTATGGCAGACGAGCCTTATAAGGTTGAATTAATAAATGATTTACCTGAGGGTGAGGTTATATCTTTTTATAAGCAGGGCGAATTTACTGACCTTTGCGCCGGCCCTCACGTTAACTATACAAGCAAGGTTAAGGCGTTTAAGCTACTTAGCGCAACAGGCGCATACTGGAGAGGCGACGAGAAAAACAAGATGCTCCAGAGAATTTACGGAACAGCGTATAAGACAAAAGATGAGCTAAATGAGCATTTGGAGATGCTTGAAGAGGCTAAAAAGCGCGACCACAACAAGCTTGGCCGTGACTTGGAGTTATTTACAACTGTTGACACAATCGGTCAGGGACTTCCGATACTTCTTCCCAAGGGCGCAAGAGTTATTCAGCTTTTGCAGCGTTGGGTTGAGGATGAAGAGCAGGCAAGAGGCTGGCAGATGACAAAGACTCCTCTAATGGCAAAGAGTGATTTATATAAGATTTCAGGTCATTGGGATCATTATAAAGACGGAATGTTTGTTATGGGTGACGAGGAAAAAGATGACGAGGTGTTTGCTCTTCGTCCTATGACTTGTCCGTTCCAGTATCAGGCATTTTTAAACCGTGGCCGTTCATACAGAGATTTGCCGATGCGTCTTTCTGAAACATCTACTCTTTTCAGAAACGAGTCATCAGGCGAGATGCACGGTCTTATCAGAGTAAGACAGTTTACAATTTCTGAGGGTCACTTAATGTGTACTCCGTCTCAGCTTGCAGATGAGTTTAAAAACTGCTTAGAGCTTACAAACTATATGCTTAAAACCTTAGGTCTTTATGAAGACGTTTCATATCGTTTCTCTCAGTGGGACCCCGAGGATACTGAAAAGTATATAGGCACAAAAGAGCAGTGGGACGAGGCTCAGGGCGTTATGAAAGAAATTTTAGACGGCCTTGGAATTGATTATAAGATTGGTGTTGGTGAGGCGGCTTTCTATGGTCCTAAGCTTGACATACAGATTAAAAATGTTCACGGCAAGGAAGATACACTAGTAACAATCCAGATTGACCAGATGCTTGCTGAGAAGTTCGGTATGGAGTATGTGGATAGCGACGGTAAGAAGAAAAACCCCTATATTATTCATCGTACATCAATCGGTTGCTACGAAAGAACGTTAGCACTTTTAATTGAAAAATATGCAGGTGCATTCCCAACATGGCTTGCTCCTGTTCAGATTAAAGCAATTTCTCTTTCTGAAAGACATGCAGAGTATATCGAGGAAATTAAAGAAAAGCTTACAAGGGCGGGCTTAAGAGTTGAAGCTGACACAAGAAACGAAAAGGTTGGCTACAAGATAAGAGAAGCTCAGCTTGAAAAGATTCCTTATATGATAGTTGCAGGCGATAAGGAAATGGAAGAGGGCGCAGTTTCTGTTAGAAGCAGAAAAGATGGCGATATGGGAACAATGTCAATAGACGAGTTTATTTCGCTAATTGAAAAAGAAGTAAGAGAAAAGAAATTAAACTTCTAAATAAAATTAAGCAGCGTACCTTGTGTGCGCTGTTTGTATGCCTCCGTAGTTAAGTGGATATAACAAACCCCTCCTAAGGGTTAGTCATCGGTTCGACTCCGGTCGGGGGTGCCAGAATCCGTACACGAAAGTGTACGGATTTTACTTGTTAAAGTTAAATATTGGAGATTTACTATGCAGATTTTAATCAGATTACTTGGAATATTAGGCTTAATTTTAAGCATTATTCCGTTTCAGTTTAATAAGCATAAATATATTGTTTTGTGCAAGATGGGTTCGTGCCTTTCATTTGCTATGCAGTATTTTTTAATAGGACCTATTGCATACACGGCGGCGTGGCTAGATGTCTTATCGGCTTTTAGAAACTTTTTGTATTATAAATTTGTTTCAAAAAAAATTCCGACGCTGCCTGTTATGATAGTGTTTTCTCTTATAGTGATATACATAGGCTTTTCCTCGTGGCAGGGAGCAATAACTCTTATTGCAATTATTCCAAAGCTTATAACAACTGTTTCGTATGGAATAAAAAATGAAACAATTTTACGCCTTGTAACATTTCCGTCGTGCCTTTTCTGGATAGCATATAACTTAATAGTTGGAAATTATGAGGCGGCAGTAAGCGACTTTTTAACCTTTATGTCGATAATAATTGCCATATACAGATACGATATAAAAAAGCAAAAGAGAATATAGTTTTTGTGTTGACAAAATCTTTTGAAAAGCGTATAATTAAAAAAACATTTGAAAGGAAGTGTTTATATGAAAACAGGATTTTCAAAAAAATGTATTACACCGCCGCTCGGAAGCCCGATTGTCGGTTATTATAAGGAAAGACGTACAAAAGGCGTTATTGATGACCTTTATGTCAGAGCAATTGCTTTTGATGACGGAGAGAAAAAGGCAGTTTGCCTTGATTTTGACTTGTGCGGTCTTAAAACAGAGCTTCACAATCGTGTAAAAGATTTGGTTTCAAAAGAAACGGGAATAGACCCTGATGCAGTATTTACAACTTGTCAGCATACGCATACAGGCCCTATGATAGGTAAGGATTTCGCATCAGATATTGAGTCTGCGCCTGAATACACTGAATTTTTAATGATGGCTGCCCGTGATGCTGCTTTGTATGCATTAAATGACTTAAAGGATTCTGAGTTCTTTGAGGCAGAGACAGAGGCTAAAAATATTTCTTTCTGCCGCAGATACAGAATGAAAGACGGCTCAGCTCAGACAAATCCCGGCGTGGATAACCCTGATATAGATTATGTTTTATCTTCTGCAAATGAAGTTGTTAAGGTTATTAAAATTAAAAGAGAAGGCGCAAACGATATCTGCCTTGTAAACTTCGGCACTCATGCTGACTCTGTTGGCGGAGAATACATAAGCGCAGACTATCCGGGTTATGTTTGCTCCACTATTGAGGCAGCGCTTCCCGGAACAGATTGTATGTTCCTTTTAGCGCCTCAGGGCGATGTTAACCACATAAATCCGTTCCCGACAGAGGGCGAAAGAGCAAACACCATTGTTGATTTTGACAATGTTCCCCGTGGCATTGAGCACGCAAGACATATGGGAAGAGTTATTGCAGGAGCGGTTTTAGGCGTTTACTCTATTGCAAATAAGATTAAAGCAGACAAAATCTCTTTTAAAACAAAAGAAGTGTGCTTGCCGTCAAATCAGGAAAATGACAAGCTTGACGAGGCAAGAAAAATCTGTAAGTTCTATGACGAGGGAAGAGAAGCTGAGCTTCCGTACAAGGGAATGGAGCTTACAACAGCTATTGCAGGCGCAAGAAGAATTGTAGCTCTTGAAAACGGCCCCGATTCATACACATTTAAATTGGTAGTAATAAAAATCGGCGACTTTGCTATTGCGGGAATGCCTGGCGAGCCGTTTACCGAAATTGCAACAAGAGTTTATGAAGGCTCTCCCTTTAAGGCTACTGTTCTTTGCTGCTTGGCTAACTCAAGCGGCGCTTATGTTCCGACAAGAAGAGCATACGATGAGGGTGGTTACGAGGCTTCAACCTCAGTTATAAAACCCGGCGGAGACGATATTTTAGTTAACGGAATGATTGAGCTTTTAAACGAAGTTAAGTAATAAAAAAGCACCCTGATGGGTGCTTTTTAAATTTTATAGCCAAAGCCTTTGACAAAATCAATATCCTTAATAACAAAGGTTTTGTTATTTAGATAATTTAAAATTCCGGCGTCTTCTTCAAACGAGAAAGTAAGCTTGTATGAGCAAAGCGCCTGAGAAGTTCTTCCAAACTTTTTGTTTTCTTTGTTGTTTCCGTATTTTCCGTCGCCGACAAGAGGATGACCTATATGCGCAAAGTGGGCTCTTATCTGATGGGTTCTTCCTGTTATAAGGTTAACCTCAACTAAGCTTACGCCGTCTTTGTAAGACAAAACCTTATAGCCTGTTTTAATTGTTTTAGAAAGCTTTGTCGGGTGGTCAAAAACCTTTACTGTTTTGGTCTTTTCGTTTCTTTCAAGGTATGCCGTAAGTGTTCCGGTCGGGTGAGGAAAAGCGCCAAAAGCGAGACACAGATAGCTTTTTTTCAGCTCACGGTTTTTTATTTTCTCATTTAATATTCTAAGGCTCTCGGCGTTTTTTGCCGCAATAACAATTCCCTGAGTATTTCTGTCTATTCTGTTGGCTAAAGCAGGGGCAAAGGTGCTTTCGTTTTCGGGGTCAAATTCTCCTTTTTTATAAAGATAGCTTTGAATGTGCGAAATAAGCGTATCGGGAGACTTTGATTCGTCCTCGTGAACAACCATACCCGCCTTTTTGTTAACAAGAATTATGTTTTCGTCTTCATAAACAATGTCAATGTCCGCCTTTACCTTCATAAAGGCATTCTCAGGCTTTACTTCTTCGAAAAACTCATCTTTAATATATAATTTTAAAACATCGCCCTCGTTTAGCATATCTCTCTCTTTAAGATGCTTAGAGCCACGCTTAATACAGTCTTTTCTTATGTATTTATATAAAAGACTCTGCGGCATTGAGGGAAAGCGCTTAGACATAAACTTATCTAATCTCTGACCTGCATCGTTTTTATTTATCGTAATTTCTTTCAAAATATAATCTCCTTATTACAGATTCAAATTAAGTTTACCACAAATCTTTTTTTGTGTCTACTATTTATTTTGCCTTAATTAAAAAAAGTATGGACTTTTGTTTTAAATTATGCTAAAATAGTTAAAAATACGCTATTTGAAGAGGATTTTTATGAAACCAAACTACAAAACCAATGCTATGAGAATATTAGACACAAAAAAGGCGGTCTATAAGGTGCATACCTACGAGGGAGCAGACGAGTTTAAAGACGGTGTGACTATTGCAAACGAGCTTGGTCAGGATGCCCGAAGAGTTTTTAAAACACTTGTAACCATCTCTTCTTCAAAAGAGTATTATGTGTTTTGTGTGCCTGTGGCAGAAGAGCTTTGCTTAAAAGCGGCGGCAAGAGCCGTAGGCGAGAAAAGTGTTGAAATGATTAAGGTAGGAGATATCACAAAGGTAACGGGATATATAAGAGGGGGTTGTACTCCTGTCGGAATGAAAAAAGAGTATAAAACTGTTATTGATAAGTCGGCAGAAGATTTAGACACCTTTTTTATAAGCGCAGGAAAGCGCGGTTTTCAGCTTGAGATTTCATTAGATGAGCTTAAAAAGGCAAAAGACTTTGAGCTTTATGATATAACGCAAAAGTAACAGAGGGGGGATTTTGATGGCGAGAATTAGATTTTTTGACACAACACTTCGTGACGGCGAGCAGACACCCGGAGTTAATCTTAATATGGAAGAAAAGCTAGACATTGCAAAAAGGCTTGAGACATTGGGAATTGATGTTATCGAGGCTGGCTTTGCTGCGTCTTCTTCAGGGGATTTTCAGGCGATTTCCGAGGTCGCTAAAAGAATTTCAAACTCTTATGTTTGTTCTTTGGCAAGAGCCGTTAAATCAGATATTGATGCGGCATGGGAGTGCGTTAAAAATGCGAAAATGCCATATATTCACACCTTTATTGCAACAAGCGATATTCATATGAAATACAAGCTTAAAATGACAGAGGATATGGTTTTAGAAAATGCCATTGAAGCTGTTAAATATGCAAAAAAGTTTTGTGAGCAGGTAGAATTCAGCGCAGAAGATGCATCAAGGTCAAGGCCTGAATTTTTGTATAGGATTTTTGAAGAGGTTATAAAAGCGGGCGCAACATGCATAAATGTTCCCGATACTGTTGGATATTCAAATCCCCGTGACTTTTCAAACCTTATAAGAGGAATTAAAGAAAATGTTTCGGGAATAGAAAATGTGTTTTTAAGTGTTCACTGTCATAACGATTTGGGCATGGCAACGGCAAACACCTTAGCGGCTCTTCAGGCGGGCGCAACTCAGGCAGAATGTACGATTAACGGCCTTGGTGAAAGAGCGGGAAACACCGCTTTTGAAGAGGTTGTTATGGGCATTTACACAAGACCTGAGCTTTATAATAACCCCGTATATAATATTGATACTACAAGAATTGCAAGAATAAGCAAGGCTGTTTCAAGCGTGTCGGGCATAAGTATAAACCCCTTAAAGCCCATTGTCGGCGCCAACGCTTTTGCTCACGAGTCTGGCATACATCAGGATGGAGTCTTAAAAAACCCTTTAACTTATGAGATTATGACACCTGAGACAATAGGCCTTTCAAAAGCAAAGCTTCCTTTGGGCAAGCTTTCGGGAAGAGCGGCGTTTAAAAGCTATATAGAAGAGATGGGCTACAGCCTTGAAAAAGAAGAGCTTGATAAGGCGTTCGGCAGGTTTAAAGAGCTTGCAGACAAGAAAAAAGAAGTTTTAGACGAGGATATTGAGGCGATTGTTAACGAGCGTATGGCAAAGGTGCCTGAGATTTATCAGATGCTTTCAATGCAGGTATCAAGCGGAAACAATATGATTGCAACTGCAACGGTTACTATGCAAAAAGAAGATGAAGTGTTTACCGATGCGGCAACGGGAGACGGTCCTTTGGATGCAATCTTTAAAACCATACAGCGTATGACAAATGTTCATCCCGTTTTAAAAACATATCAGCTTCGTGCCGTTACAGACGGAACAGACGCCTTAAGCGAGGCTACTATAATGATTTTGGAAAACGGAAAGCCTTTCCGTGCAAAGGCGGTTAGTACCGACGTGCTTGAATCGAGTGCTAAGGCGTATTTAAATGCAATAAACAGGAGTTTGTTATAAAATAAAAAAGGTAAGTTCATTTGAACTTACCTTTTTTGTTTGCTAAATTAAAGCGTTCCAAACAATCTGTCGCCTGCATCGCCAAGACCGGGAACAATGTATTTATGGTCGTTTAAGCACTCATCTATTGCACCACAGAAGATTTCAACATCGGGGTGAGCCTCGCGAAGAGCCTTAACACCTTCGGGAGCCGCTATGATACACATAAACTTGATTCTCTTTGCGCCTCTTCTTTTTATAAAGTCAATAGCTGCAATAGCGCTTCCGCCTGTTGCAAGCATCGGGTCAAGAACAAGTGCCTGACGCTCTTCAATATCTGTGGGAAGCTTGCAGTAGTATTCAACGGGCTGATGAGTTTCAGGGTCACGGTAAAGACCGATATGACCAACCTTTGCGGCGGGGATTAAGCTCATCATAGCATCAACCATGCCAAGACCTGCACGCAAAATAGGAACTAAAGCAACCTGCTTGTGAATAAAATGACCTGTTGTCTCTGTAAGGGGAGTTTCTACTTTTGCTTCTGTAAGCTCAAGGTCACGTGTTGCCTCGTAGCCCATAAGTATAGCAATTTCGTTTACCAAATCACGAAAATCCTTAACCATAGTATCCTTTGAACGAATTATAGAGATTTTGTGCTTGATAAGCGGATGCTGCATTTCATGTACCATATTATCCATATATAAGACTCCTTTGTTTAAAATTTTTACACCAATTTTCTTCATTATACAACAAAAAATTTAAATTGTCCAGCATTTTCTTGAAAAAGGATAGAGTTGGTGGTATAATTAGATTTACAGATATGAAAGTTCGGAGGTTGTATTAAAATGAAATATTTAATCGTTGTTGATATGCAGGTCGATTTTATAACAGGAAGTCTTGGCAGTAAGATGGCAGAAGAAATTGTTTGTGGTGTAGTAGAAAAAGTAAAATCGTTTGAAGGAAAAGTGATTTTTACAAGAGATACGCATTATGCAGATTATATGAAGACACAAGAGGGGATAAAGCTTCCCGTTGAGCATTGTATTAAAGATACAGACGGATGGCAGATTTGCGATGAATTAAAGCCGTATGTAAATGATGTTATTGATAAAATAACGTTCGGAAGCATCGAATTGCCGGAGATGATTAAGGGATATGGCGATGAAATTGAAGAAATTCAGCTTTGCGGATTATGTACGGATATTTGCGTAATTTCAAACGCCATGATATTAAAAGCCGCCTTTCCGGAAGCAAAAATAATTGTTGACAGTAAATGTTGTGCCGGCGTGAGCATAGACAGCCATAATACTGCCCTTGATGCAATGAAGGCCGTGCAGATAGAAATCATTTAATGATTTCAAAGAAGGTTCTATCACATATATAGATTAAATAATTTTTTAATCCAGTCTTGACATGTGCTTAGTAAAGAATGTTAAGTTTGTTGAAAACATATATACAAAGGAGAAATAAAAGATGGGCTTTAAAAAGGATTTTGTGTGGGGTGCAGCAACTGCATCTTATCAGATAGAGGGCGCACATAAAGAGGATGGAAAAGGTCTTAATATATGGGATGTCTTTTCTCACGAACCGGGTAATGTACAGTGCGGTCATACAGGTGACATTGCTTGCGACCATTATCATAAATTTAAAGAAGACATAGCTCTTATGAGAGAGTTAGGTATTAAGGCGTATCGTTTTTCTCTTAGTTGGACACGCATTTTCCCTGAAGGAATAGGCGAAGTGAACGAAAAAGGTGCGAAGTTCTATTCGGATTTGATTGACGAACTTGTGAAAAACGGTATAGAGCCATATATCACGCTTTTCCATTGGGATTATCCCTATGCACTTTATAAAAAAGGCGGATGGTTAAATGAGGAGAGCGTAAAATGGTTTGCAGATTATGCAGCAAAGGTTTCTAAGCTTTATTCTGACCGCGTAAAATATTTTATTACCTTTAATGAGCCGCAGTGCTTTATTGGTCAAGGTTACCTTTCGGGTGTCCATGCCCCTGGATTAAAGGTTTCGTACA
>CALAUK010000063.1 GCA_937892135.1 uncultured Clostridia bacterium
ATGCGAGTGTCTTTTTATGGTTTATATTGCAAATCTTATCTCATTGCTTCTTCAATAGCAACAGCAACTGCAACTGTCATACCAACCATGGGGTTGTTACCTGCGCCGATAAGTCCCATCATTTCAACGTGAGCGGGAACTGAAGAAGAACCTGCAAACTGAGCATCAGAGTGCATTCTTCCCATTGTATCTGTCATACCGTAGGAAGCAGGACCTGCTGCCATATTATCGGGGTGAAGTGTTCTACCTGTACCACCACCGGAAGCAACTGAGAAGTATTTCTTACCCTGCTCGATACACTCTTTTTTGTATGTTCCTGCAACGGGGTGCTGGAAACGAGTGGGGTTTGTTGAGTTACCTGTGATAGAAACGCCAACATTTTCGTGATGCATAATGCTTACGCCCTCACGAACGTCGTTTGCACCATAGCACTTAACATTAGCTCTCTCGCCCTTTGAGTAAGCCTTTTCGCTGACAATCTTAAGTTCGCCTGTGAAATAGTCAAACTCTGTTTCAACAAAAGTAAAGCCGTTGATTCTTGAAATAATCTGAGCCGCGTCCTTACCAAGACCGTTTAAGATAACCTTAAGGGGAGTTTTTCTAACCTTGTTTGCAGACTTTGCAATACCGATAGCACCTTCTGCAGCAGCGAAAGACTCGTGACCTGCCAAGAAAGCAAAGCACTTTGTTTCTTCCTTTAATAGCATAGATGCCAAATTACCATGACCAAGACCAACCTTTCTGTCATCAGCAACAGAGCCTTTGATACAGAAAGCCTGAAGTCCCTCACCGATTACTGCAGCAGCGTCTGCCGCATTTGTTACGCCTCTTTTGATTGCAAGAGCTGCACCTGTGATGTATGCCCAGCAAGCATTCTCGAAGCAGATAGGCTGAATGCCCTTAACAAGATTGTAAACATCAATGCCCTTATCGTCGCAAATTTTCTTTGCTTCTTCAAGGTCTTTAATACCATTTGCATTCAGTACCTTATTTATATTGTCAATTCTTCTTTCATAACTTTCAAATAAAGCCATTTTTCATATCCTCCTTTTCTTCAATTATTCAGCTCTCGGGTCGATAACTTTAACAGCATCGTCAAATCTGCCGTACTGTCCTGATGCCTTTTTCAAAGCTTCGTCAGCACTCATACCCTTTTTGATGCTTTCCATCATCTTGCCCAAATGAACAAACTTATAGCCGATAATCAAATTATCCTCATCAAGAGCAATTTCTGTGATATAACCTTCAGCAAGCTCAAGATATCTGGGACCTTTAACCTTTGTGGAGAACACTGTACCTGTCTGGCTTCTTAGGCCTTTACCTAAATCTTCAAGACCTGCACCGATGGGAAGACCGTCTTCTGAAAAAGCTGTCTGTGTTCTGCCGTATACTATCTGCAAGAAAAGCTCGCGCATTGCAGTGTTGATAGCATCGCAAACAAGGTCTGTGTTAAGAGCCTCAAGTAGAGTCTTACCAACAATAGCCTCACTTGCCATAGCAGCAGAATGTGTCATACCTGAGCAGCCAAGAGTCTCAATCAAAGCCTCTTCTATAATACCCTCTTTAACGTTAAGAGTAAGCTTACAAGCACCCTGCTGAGGAGCACACCAGCCCACACCGTGTGTTAAGCCGTTAATATCCTTAATCTCTTTTGCCTCTGTCCATCTTCCCTCCTGAGGAATAGGAGCGGGCCCATGCTTTACACCCTTGCAGATGCAATACATGTTTTCAACTTCATGTGAATAGTTCATCTTTGACACCTCTCATTATATTTTTCACTAGTATAGCGACTTTTTTAAGATGGCAGGATTAATTCTTGCCATACATAACTATTTTACCATTATTTTGAGCTATAATCAAGAAAAAAATACTTTATATGTATTTTTTTTATTTTTTTAATATATTTTACCATTAAACCGCCCAAACTTTTCAGCATTTTTTTATATTTTTAATATCAAAATAATAAAACCTCCGCTTTTTTCGAGGATTTTTCAAATATTTTTTATTTTTTTTATTTTTTCTCTTGACAAAAGGTGCTTTTGCCGTTATAATATTAAAAGTGTTGAGGAAAACTTAATAAATGCACCATTAGCTCAGTTGGTAGAGCACCTGACTCTTAATCAGGGTGTCCACGGTTCGAGCCCGTGATGGTGTACCAATTGTGGCCCGTTGGTCAAGTGGCCTAAGACTCCGGCCTCTCACGCCGGCAACACGA
>CALAUK010000064.1 GCA_937892135.1 uncultured Clostridia bacterium
ACGCATACGCCTGCATTTCTTTCGAGGTCTGCGAACGGAAATAGTCGAGACCGATCTCACCGACTGCTACGACTTTGTCATGCTCGCACCATTTGGCAAGCTGATCGAGTGCCTTGTCGTTGATCTCTTCCACATCGTGCGGATGAACGCCGACCGCCGCATATATAAAATCATATTTTTCACTTAAAGAAACTGCATTTTCAGATGACGGCAAATCATAGCCCGGGTTTACCACAAACTCCACGCCCGAAGACTTTATCTTATCTATTACGTCATTAAAATCTTCTTTAAATCTTTCATCATCCAAATGAGCATGTGTATCAAAAAGCATAATATTCCTCCTATGCTCTGTCTTTCATGGGTATGTACTCTCTACCCTTTGTTACAGATTTATATGCAGGACGGATA
The DNA here is from genome assembly GCA_937892135.1 of uncultured Clostridia bacterium. GTDB lineage: Bacteria > Bacillota > Clostridia > UBA1381 > UMGS1253 > CAKSHP01. Next base: position 409 of record CALAUK010000064.1, read on the forward strand.
ATTCTCTTGTTTGCAGTTATCTCTTCAATTCTGTGAGCACACCAGCCTGAAATTCTTGAAATTGCAAACAAAGGAGTATAAAGCTCCTGCGGTATTTTAAGCATAGTATAAACAAAACCTGAATACATATCAACATTTGCGCACATAGCCTTGCCGTTATGTCTTATCTTGTCAAAAAGCTCGGGAGTATATCTTTCAATAGCGTCATACAAATAAAACTCGTCTTGCATACCTGTTCTTTCAGATAGCTCTCTTGCTTTTTCCTTTAAAAGCTTTTCACGAGGGTCAGATAGTGTGTATATAGCGTGACCCATACCGTAAACAAGACCTGTCTTATCATAAGCCTCGCATCTTAAGATTTTTTCGATGTGTGCTTTTATCTCGTCATCGTCTCTTAAGTCGGTTATATTTTTCTTAAAGTCATCCATCATCGCCATAACCTTAGCGTTTGCACCGCCGTGTCTCGGGCCTTTTAGAGAGCCTATTGCCGCCGCAATAACGCTGTAGGTATCAGTTCCTGAAGAAGATAATACTCTTGTTGTAAAGCTCGAGTTGTTACCTCCGCCGTGCTCAGCGTGCAAAACAAGGGCAAGGTCTAAAATTTCTGCCTCTTCTTTGGTGTACTGATTGTCGGGTCTTATCATATATAAAAAGTTTTCAGCGGTCGAAAGGCCTTTTTGTGGCGCGTGTAAAAACAAGCTTTTTCCATCGTGATAATGAGCCTTTGCCTGATATCCGTACGCCGCCATAACGGGCATTCTTGCAATAAGCTCAACAGACTGTCTGAATATATTCGAAAGGCTTATATCATCGGGATTATTATCGTATGAATAGCTTGCCAGAACGCTTCTTGCAAGCTTGTTCATAATATCTCCGCTTGGCGCTTTTAAAATCATATCCTCTGTGAAGCCTGCGGGAAGCTCACGGTTTTCAGAAATCAAATCACAGAAGTTTTCAAGCTGCTCTTTTGTTGGCAAGTCGCCCGTCAAAAGAAGATAGCAAACCTCTTCAAAGGCAAATCTTCCCTCGCTTCTTGCATTCGTTACAATATCACGAACATCTATTCCTCTGTATCTTAATCTTCCCTCGCAGGGGACTTTTTCTCCGTCATCAAAAACGTAGCCCTTAACATCGCCTATTGATGTTAGTCCCGCCATAACGCCCGAGCCGTCGTTTTTACGAAGTCCACGCTGGACATCGTACTTTTCATAAAGCTCACGGGGAAGCGTTTTATAGGTTTCATTTATTTTATTTTCATCGTATACTAATGGCATATTTTCACCTCCGTATATTATGCCTTCTGTTTATAAAAAAAGTGTACCACTTTTACGCGCAAAATGCAAGTTTTTTATTTTAAAATTGCATATTTTTTATATCTTAAAAATCATTTTTATTAAATTTCTTCTAATTTGCTCAAAATTTCATTGATTTTATCTTGATTTATGATATTTTTTCCCATTTCCATTATTTTTTCAAGAGTCATCTTTTTTGCAGCAAAATACGCGGGTCCTTTCATATACGAGCCGAATTCCTTTTTTAAAACCGATGCCGCCTTTTCATTTTTCATAATTTCCTCTAAGGTTATTTTGTTATTTTTTAAATCCATGTTTATTCACCTCTCCCTTTTTATTTATTATACAAAAAAACAAAGCTGTTTATTCTTATGAATAAAATACTCGTTATAAGCAATACTAAAGGCTGTAAGGAGGTGATTTTAATGTCATGTAATTACAAAAACAACAGCATAGGCTGCAGCGTAAGAGAATGCAAAAATCACTGTCAGTCTGAAGATTATTGCTCACTTGAGAAAATAATGGTTGGTACTCACGAGGCTAATCCCACAGAGGACCAGTGCACAGACTGTAAGTCTTTCATTCGCAGAAAGTAGTATTTAAGTGTCAAAAAATTTCCCCGAAAGCTTTTTTGGGGAAATTTTTTAAAAAGGAGAATTATATGTCAGGAATAATTTTTGCAATAATCGCAGGCGCAGCCATGAGTATTCAGGGCGTTTTTAACACAAGAGTTTCAGAAAAAATAGGCCTTTACGAGTCTAACACTTTAGTCGCCTTAATTTCTCTTATCGTTTCAGTTATTGTTATGGCCTTTTTAAGAAAAGGCGATTTTTCCGCCCTCGGCTCTGTAAATAAGCTTTATCTTACAGGAGGCATCATAGGCGTTATTATAACCATAACCGTTATGCTCGCAATAGGAAAAACAAGCCCAACTGTTGCCACAAGCGTTATTTTAATCGCTCAGCTTGCCGTTGCCGCTCTTATAGATATGTTTGGCCTGTTCGGCGCTGAAAAGGTAAGCTTTCATATAACAAAGCTTTTAGGCTTAGCCCTTATGATAGGAGGCATTGTTGTCTTCAAGCTTAAAGGTTAATTTGGGTTGTTAATACTTTTTTTAATACCTTCACAAGCTCATTTATGTCTTTTTTACTTACGGCAGTATATGGGCTTTTTTTGTATTTTACAGCTAAATTCACCGAAACGCATCTTGCGCCCGAAGCCTTTTTTATAAGCCCCGCAGGAGAAGATGTGTTTAAATTAACCTCTCTTTTAAATGAAATGTTTTCTTCTTTTAGTAAATCTTCAATTAAAGAGGCGGCTAACTCGTCCGAAATCATATTTTTGCCTTTCATGGTAAGAACTACTCCGCCAAAGTCGTTTTCAGTTTCTCCAAGA
>CALAUK010000065.1 GCA_937892135.1 uncultured Clostridia bacterium
TCTGCGCAACGCTATCTCTCGCGAGGCTGAGGCTGTGATAACTATTCCTATATGGTGTAAGGAAGATATCCGCGTGATGCTCAACCACTATATTGCTACTATTGAGCAAGAGATAGGAGATGTAGAGAAGGACTTTACCATGTCGCTTGAAACGACCGAAACACCAGATTTCTATATTCCTCAGGAAGATATTGAAGCGAATGCTTCGAAGATAAAGAACGGTGATATCGTTTGTTTCAGGTCAAATGTAGCAGGTTTGGATATATCTCATGTGGCACTCGCATATTGGGATAATGGTGAGCTCAAGTTTATCCACGCCTCATACAAGGAGAAAAAAGTAGTCGTCGATAGACAAACTATCGCCGACTACGCTAAGAATGGTATTCGCTTGATAAGGCTTAATTAACCTTTTCTGATATTTCTTTCAAGTTCCTTTTTCTGGAATCTCTCTACCTTACAGTGTTCATGGCACTGCATATCGTAGTTCCAAATACGTGCTACACAGTAGTTTGCATGTTGGCAGCTTGATTTGGTTACTTTGCCCTCTTTGAGCTTGTTTTTTCCGTTTTCTGCAAGTCTTTTTTCAGCCTCAGAAGCATTTAAACCATCGGCAGTGCTGCCAACAGCTTCAATTACATCATTAGCATCGCTTAGATAATGTTTAATCATCTAAAATCCTCCTTATGAAAAAAATATACTATTATTATGTACAAAAAAAGACTTTTGTAGTGTATCACCACAAAAGTCTTGCTATCGTAAGATCCAAATAACCGGACTAATAGTCGAGATGACGGTCATTGGAAGTGCAAAGCACTCAGCTACTCCCTTTTGTCATACTAAGTATATTATCACAAAAAGAAATATTTGTCAATCAATTTGAATGAAATTAATATAGAGATTATAAGTCTGCTTTTGCTTTATATAATTTTTGTATTGTTATTTTGATTTTTATGTGTTAAAATAAAATTATCATAAAATTTAGTCATAAGACAGGAGAGGATAAAATATGGATAAAAGAGTTGAAAAAATCTTAAAGCTAATTAAAGAAAAAGACATTAAAATGGTGGATTTTAAAATGGTTGATATTAATGGCCAGTTCCGCCATGTTACTATTCCTGCAAAGAATTTTTCTGAAAAAACCTTAAAAAACGGAATAGGCTTTGATGCATCAAACTATGGTTATGCAGTTGTTGAAAAGAGTGATATGGTGTTTATACCGGACCCCGACACTGCAGTTATTGACCCGTTTTGCGAAATTCCTACATTGTCTATGACGGGTAATGCGATGATTATTGATAATCCCGAGAACAGACCTTTGGCGCAGTATCCGAGAAATATTGTGCTTGCGGCTGAAAAGTATCTTAAAGACTCTGGAATTGCAGACACAATGCTTATTCTGCCTGAGTTTGAGTTTTATCTTTTCGACAGTGTGGGCTGGGAGGTTAAGCCTGAATCAATCGGCTTTTCTGTTGATGCCACACAGGCTCACTGGAACAGCGTTGAAGAAGGACTTGGAAATGTTGTTGCCAAGCAGAAAAACTACCATATTGCAAAGCCGTTTGATGTGTCATACGAAGCAAGAAGCGAAATGTGTATGTTAATTGATGAGGCGGGAATTAACTTAAACTACCATCATCCTGAGGTTGGTGCAGCAGGTCAGTTTGAAATTGAACCTGAGCTTGGCGAGATGTCTAAAATGGCAGATGCAACAATGATGATTAAGTATATCATTCATAACACAGCAAGAAAGTACGGTATGTCTGCAACATTTATGCCAAAGCCTGTAATGGGTGAGGCAGGTAACGGAATGCACGTTCATATGCTTCTTTTAAAAGACGGCGAGCCCGTGTTCTCTGATGATAACGGATATTCTAACCTTAGCCGTGAGGCTCACTACTTTATAGGCGGTCTTTTAAAGCATATAGCATCTTTGTGTGCGCTTACAAATCCAAGTACAAACTCATTTAAGAGACTTGTTCCCGGCTTTGAGGCTCCTGTTACAGTTGGATATGCTACTTCAAACAGAAGTGCTGTTATCCGTATTCCTGCTTATGCAAAAGAGCCTACACTAAGACGTTTTGAGCTTAGAAATCCCGATGCAACCTGTAATCCGTATTTTTGCTATGCGGCAATTCTTATGGCAGGTATTGACGGAATTAAAAATAAGATTGACCCGCACGAAAATGGTTGGGGTCCGTATGATATGAATCTTTACAATCTTCCTGATGAAGAAAAAGCAAAGCTAAAGCATCTGCCGACTTCATTAGACGAAGCCTTGGATGCTTTGGAAAAGGACAACGAATACCTTACTGCAGGTGGAGTTTTCCCCAAAGAGCTTCTTGATAACTTCATTAAGGCAAAGCGCAAGGAAGTAAGAGAGATGGCGGCAATTCCGCATCCTGCAGAGTTTGATAAGTATTATAATCTGTAAATTAATAATTTGTCGGGAGGGCGAAATGCGCACAATAGTTGTTTATAAAAGCAAATATGGTTCTACAAAAGCCTATGCAGAATGGATTTCGGAGGCTCTTTCATGTGAGATAAGAGAGGCAAAAAGCATAAAATTGGAGGAGCTTTTAGAATATGATACTATTATTTACGGCGGAGGCTTATATGCAGAAGTTATAAGCGGAGTAACACTTATTACAAAAAATATTGATGCTTTAAAAGATAAGAACTTAATTGTGTTTTCTACGGGAATAACGCCTCTTGATTTAAGAGATTATTATGACAAGCTCGTTATTGAAAAGAATTTTAAAAATGGAGAGCAGGAGAAAATTAAGGTATATAATTTCTTAGGAAAAATGGTTTTGTCTGAGCTTTCTTTGCCGCACAGAGCGGCATTAAAGAGCTTAAAGATGGTTATGGGTGCAAAAAAGAACCCCACAGAGATGGAAAAGCTTTTAATTAAGCTCTGCGATGCTGATGGAGATTTTTCTGACAGAGGGCAAATTGAAGGTCTTGTAGATTATGTAAAAGTATTGGCGGTGTGAGATAATGATAAAAATTAAGGATTTTGAAATTGATGCGGCGATTTTTGATATGGACGGAACTTTGTTAGATTCTCTTTCTGTCTGGACTGATTTGGCTCAAACTTTTTTAGAAAGCAAGGGAGTGGAGTTTAGTAGCGAGCTATGTGAAAAAATGAAGGCTATGAGCATTCAGGAATCAGCTGTGTTTTTAAAAAATGAGCTTGAGGTATGCGATTCTTCAGAAGAGATAATAAATGGCGTAAGAGAAAGCCTTATAAAGTTTTATGCAGGCGAGGCCAAGTTTAAAGAGGGAGCGTATGAATTTCTGGAAAAGCTTAAAGAAGCGGGCGTTAAGATGTGCATTTGCACAGCAAATGATGAAAAACTTGCATATCTTGCTCTAAAGGCTAATAAAGCCGAGGGATTTTTCTCTGATATAATATGTATGGGAAAGCATAATCCAAAAGCTTATGATACATGTCTTGATGTGCTTAATGCCAAAAAAGAAACATGTATGGTGTTTGAAGATGCATACTACGCTACAAAAACTGCAAAAGAGGCAGGGTATAAGGTGTGCGGTGTGTATGACAAGCACGAAAAAGAGGATATAAAGCCGTTTTGTGATATTTATATTGATTCTTTTAATGAAATTTTATAATGAAAAAAGCATCGACAACGTCGATGCTTTTTTGGTGCGGGTAAAAGGACTTGAACCTTCACGTCGGGGACACTAGATCCTAAGTCTAGCGCGTCTGCCAATTCCGCCATACCCGCATATTTGGTATTGCTCTCGCAACGGATATTAGTATATCACCTTTTTTTGTGTTTGTCAACATTTTTTTGAAAAAAATTTTATTTTTTTTTAAATATTTTTTTGCGGCACTTGACTAGACATAAAAATAGCGATAAAATGTTATTAATTAATGTTTTACGGAGAGAAAAATGAAGCTATATTTTGCGCCCATGGAGGGAATAACACCATACACATACAGAAATACTCACGCAGAGCTTTTTGGTATGTGTGATACATACTTTGCGCCTTTTATAACGCCAACGGAAAACGAAAGGCTTTCTTTAAAGAGCCTCCGGGATTTAAAAGAGGAAAACAATATTATAAAACCAATGCCTCAGGTTTTAACAAACAGTGCCGCGGCATTTTTAGAGTTTGCAGACAAGGTTTCACAGATTGGATTTGATGAGGTAAATCTTAATCTGGGCTGCCCGTCAGGAACTGTTGTGAAAAAGGGAAGAGGCGCGGCAGCTTTGAAAGACCCTGACAAATTGGAAAAAATGTTTGACGAGATTTTTTCGAAGGTTAAAATAAAGGTTTCAGTTAAAACAAGAGCGGGCTTTTCTGATCATAACGAATTTGTTCGACTTGCGGAAATTTATAATAAATATCCCTTTTCTGAGATTATTGTTCACCCGAGAGTGCGCGAAGAATATTACAGAGGAAAGGCAAAGCACGAAACTTTTTCTGTTATATATGAAAAGAGCGAAAAGCCTCTTTGTTATAACGGAGATATATACGAAGTTGAAGACTATAATAGAATTAAAGAGGTTTTTCCAAATACAGCCTCGGTTATGCTGGGGAGAGGGGCTGTTAAAAACCCTGCTCTTTTCAGGCAAATTAAGGGTGGGGAGAGCCTTAAAACCTGTGAGCTTATAAACTTTTCCCGTATTTTGGAGCAAAGGTATATAAAGGTTTTAAATTCAGAGGTTTTTACTTTGTACAAGCTAAAGGAAATATGGATGCATATGATGCAAAATTTCCCTGAAGAGAAGAAAATTTTTAAAGCAATTAAAAAGGCAAACAAGCTTTCAGAATTTAATTCTGCGCTAGTGTGTTTGCCTGAATTAGAGTAAAGTGGTGATAAAAATGACTATAATTGAGCTTTTTGATGAAAATCAGATGGAAAATGTGGTTTCGGTGCTTAGTCTTAAGCCTGAAAAAGTTGTGTTTGTAGGTTTTGATAGCGTTATGACGAGTGACAGAAAAAAAGATATTGAAAAGTTTTTTAAGATTAAGGGCATAAAACTTCAGATAGAATATGCAATTGTCGAATCAGATGATTATCAAAACATATTAAATACTCTTGAAAGAGTTTTTAAAGCAAACGAGGACTGCATTTTTGACCTTACGGGCGGAAGTGAGATGGTCATAATGGCTATGGGAGAGCTTTCTTCCCAAAATGATGTGCCCGTAGTTCAGTTTGACATTGAAAACAAAAAGGTTGTTAAGGTAAGAAAGCCTGAAGCAATAGGTGAATGCTCGCGCACTGCAAGTAAAATTAGTGAGCACTTTACACTTATGGGCGGATTAAAGGTCTCAAATGATGTTTGGAGTTTTTCTGAAGATTTTAAAGCAGATATAAAAAGAATATGGGAAGCGTGCAAGATTGGCCACTATGTGTGGAACAAAATGACTCCATTGTTTGCTAATATCGATGAAGGAGGAGAAGTAGTAATTGATACAAAAGAAAAAAAACAGGAGGAAATTCTGGAGGCGCTTTCTGAAAAAGGAATCTTAAGAAACTTTTCAAACAAAAACGGAATTGTAAGGTTTACATATAAAAATTCACAGATTGCAAAATGTCTTACAAAAGCGGGAAATATTCTTGAGCTTTACGCTTATGTTTCGGCTCTTGAAATAAACGAACGTCAGATGGGCTATTTTTCTGATATTGACATAGGAGTTATGGCTGACTGGGACGGCGTTTTGCTTGACTGGAGGCAAAGAACAAAGGATACTAAAAATGAAATAGACCTTGTTTTTATGAGAGGGGCTATACCTGTTTTTGTATCCTGTAAAAACGGAGAGGTTACAAAAGAGGCACTGTATGAATTGGAGACAATTTCTCGCCATCTTGGCGGAAAATATGTTACCAAGGTTTTGCTTGCAAGCTATGACCTTGATTTAACATCTAACAGAAAATATGTTGCTCAGCGTGCGAAAGATATGGGCATAAAGGTTGTTTGCGGAATTGATAAAATGGGGCATGAGAAGTTTTTATCTGAGCTTATGCTTGCGGCAAAATAAAAAGAGGCTAGGGGCGGTACTCCTTAGGGAGAAATCGATTTTGGATTGCTAATTTCCGCTGATAGTACACAAAAAAATACAGACATACACTAGTATGCCTGTATTTTTTATGTCTTCTCTAAGACGAAAATTATCTAACCCAAAACTGCAAGGCACTCAAAATTGAGATTTTTGAGCGGTCTATCCCTAAGGAGTACCGCCCTTTTCGCCTCTTTTTTAAATTTTAAAGAGCAGTGCCAGAATCCCTGCAAAAAAAGATGAGCATATTCCAAAAACAAGCACAGGGCCTGCAATAGTAAACATTTTTGCGGCCATACCCAAGATATATCCCTCGCTTTTAAATTCCATAGCGGGAGAAACAATAGAGTTTGCAAAGCCTGTTATAGGTACTATTGTGCCTGCACCTGCAATTTTTGCAATCTTATCATAAACATTAAGACCCGTGAGAAGCGCACCTATAAATATCAGCGTTATGCTTACAGCGCCCGATGCTTCCTCGGTTGTAAGACCATTTGATTTGTAAAAATCTAAAATGCCCTGACCAATGGTGCAGATAATTCCACCGAACAAAAATGCAAAAATCATATTTTTAATAATAGGTGATTTTGGTGCAAATTTGTCCGAAAATTTTTTGTATTCATCCTGTGTCATATTTTCACTTCCTTTCATTACTATTTTGATAAATAAAAGCTTTTTTATGTATAAAAACTTATGCTAAAGACAAAATATGCATATAGAAAAAATGAGAGGAAGAAAATTATGATAAAGGTTGCTTTTTTTGATACAAAGCCGTATGATGAATTGTATTTTAATGAAATATGCAAAGATTATAATATTTCAATCAAATATTTTGAATCAAAACTTAATCGTGACACCGCAGAAATGGCAAAAGGATACGATGCTGTGTGCGCTTTTGTAAATGATAATTTAAGCATTAAAGAAATATTTTCAAAACCTACAAATTATTTTAAGAAGTTATTAGATACATATATCGAAGAGCGCCGAATTGAGTTCTACAAGGAGTGGTATGAGTACACTTCGGAGGACTATAAATGAGCAGTTTTTATTTTTTTTGAACGGTCATGCTAAAAATATTATTTACTTAGTGAGGTGAAATCACATAGCAAAACAGTTAGTATGTCAGAAGTACATATATAAG
>CALAUK010000066.1 GCA_937892135.1 uncultured Clostridia bacterium
TGCTACCATCTATGAAGATTTCGCCCTCATCAGGGAAATAAATACCCGAAATCATATTCATAAGGGTTGTTTTACCGCTTCCGTTTTCACCCAAAATGGAAAGAATCTCACCGCGGTACGCAGTAAGATTAACGTCTTTATTTGCAACTACTTTACCAAATCTTTTGGTTATATTTTTTAATTCTATTGCAGGTTGTCTTTCCACGTTAAACCTCCGTTCAATTAATTCTCAAGAAATTGTTATACCCGTATAGCAATTTCTTCAAAATTAGTCTGAGGCGAGGAAAATCCCCGTCTCAGACTTAAAGTTAAACTATTTATCAGCCGTAGTTTCTATCAAGAAGTGTAATACCGTCGATTTCGATATCGAAGTAAGGAGCTGAACGCTTATCTGATTCATAGAAAACGCCATCTTTAATAACTTCGGTATCTTTTTCGAAGTTAGCATCGGTATCAACGTCAGCTTTGTAAGAATCGAATTTTTTGCCATCTACAGTCCAGTTAGCGGTATCAAATACCTTGATTGAACCGTCAAGAAGTTTTGCTTTAACTTCTTCAATCTTAGCAGCAGTGCCTTCTGCAGCTGCAGTTTCATTTACATCAGTAAGAACAACAGAACCTGTTTCGATTGTACCTGTCCAGTCAGTAGCGATAGCTTCGCCCTTTTCAACCTGACCAATCATATACTTGAAGTATGGTGTCCAGTCAATTCTTGAAGAAACGATAAATGTGTTGGGGCAAGCAGCAACGGTTGAACCGTTGTAAGATACGTTAGGAACGCCTGCGGTCTCACATGCTGTAGGAGCGCCCATAGAGTCAGCGTGCTGGCTGATAAGAACGCAACCGCCGCTAATAAGAGCGTTAGCAGCTTCTTTTTCCTTCTGCTCATCATACCAAGAACCTGTAAACTTAACATCCATAGTTACACTTGGGCAAACAGATTTTGCGCCAAGATAGAATGATGTGTAACCTGACATAACTTCAGCAAATGTGAATGCACCAACATAACCCATCTTTGCTTTGTCAGCGGTGATTTCGCCTGCTTCGATCATTTCGTTGAGTTTAAGACCAGCAGCAACACCTGCAAGATATCTGCCTTCATAAATTGAAGCAAATGCATTGTGGAAGTTAGGAAGATTTTCTGTATGAGCAGTTGTACCTGTTGCGTGGCAGAACTGAACATCCGGGAATTCCTTTGCAGCCTTGAGCATATATGGCTCGTGACCGAAGCTGTTTGCAAATACGATGTCACAGCCCTGGTCAGCCATGTCTGCCGCTGCTTCGTAGCACTCGTTACCCTCAGGAATGTTTGTCTTGAAGATAACCTGGTCCGGCTTGAGG
>CALAUK010000067.1 GCA_937892135.1 uncultured Clostridia bacterium
TCATCTGATAAAGAATCACTCACAAAAAGATTTAACGAACGCTATGAAAAATACTGCAGGGCGGCGAATATAATCATAAAGGTCGGCACGAATAAAAGAGAGCCTTGCATTTCGGCTCATACTTTGTGAGCGTTCAAATGCAACATATGTATGAGAACCTGTTCCAAAATCTAATGTGATGCCATCGGGACGGAACATATCTCTTGCTTTTTGTTGCCGTTCAAAATATCTTTTCTGCTCTCCGTTTCTGTCAAAGATACCTGCAAAATCTATGTAAAAAATAACATCCTCAAGGTCGGTTATTAAATTTATATCCGCTGGAATTTCAAAATCATCTCCATGAAGCTGACACATTATTTGATAAAACAATGCGTTGCTTTCTTGCTCATGACTTGCTGTCGGCACCTTGCATTTTTCTGTTTCCCGTGCCTGTAAATTAAATTTGTATATGCTGTCAGAATCTTTCTCGGCGTAGCTGATAATATTTCTTGCAGACATCATAAAGATTTTATACTTGCGCATATAAAGGTTCACCTCACTTTGTAAAAATTATATCACAAACCTTTTCAAAAAGCAATATGAATACTGCCCTCACTTTTTAAGTGAACAGTATATCTTTTTTTAAAAGTGAGGTGATAAACCGTGAAGGAATCTATGTTCAAATCTTACGATGAGATGCCTCTGTTTCTCAATGCAGAAATGGTGGCAAAGGCATTAGGTATTGCTACCTCTACTGCCTACGAGCTAATGCATGAGAAAGACTTTCCTGCGTTGAAAATAGGAAGCCGTCTGCTTGTGCCGAAAGAAAAGTTCCGCCAATGGGTGGACAGTAAAACTAATTTATAAGGAGGAATTTTTTATGATTAAAAAAACAAGTGAAGAATTAAATGAAAAATTTGTTGAACGGATGGAAAGATGCTTCTTTCATCCATCAAGAGATAATATGTATCCCACAAAAGAAATAAAGGAAGTTGCTCTCCGGGCCATGGAAAATCTGTGGCAAATGGGGAGCATTTCTTTTGAGGTGATTGAATTTTCTAATGAAGAAATTCAGTATATTATTCTCGAAAAGTTGATGCCTGAGCATATCGATTTTGCAATCGATGAGTTCATGAGTTGTAACAGACTTGACGGAGTTGAAATTCTGTCTTATTTGATTTTTGTAAAGGCTCTTACAAATAATAATTTGATGAGTTTATTTGCAAAGCATGATATCGAACATGGTCTTATTAATGAGAAAGGAGGCGCAGCATGAATTACTATTATTTAAATCAGCAGCACAAGCTTAAGAATGTGTTTATAATATCTAACTACGTCATGCAGTTGGATATAAGCGCAACAGCACTGGCAATATATTTCTACCTCATGTATATCGAGGACAGAAAAACTTATCAGTGCTACCCGAGCTACAAAACTATCGGCAAGGCTCTTAAAATTAAAAGCAAAGGTACTGTTGCTAAATATGTAAGAGAGCTTGAAGATAAGTGCCTAATCTATACCGAACCTACAGAAGTTATTCTGAAAGACGGTAAGAAAAGAAACGGCAACCTGAAATATACAATCCGTCCCATACAGGATGCGCTTGAACATTATCATCATGAACAGATGAAAAATGTTAACGAGGTTGCAGCTCGGGCAAAAGCTCAGAAGATGCTTGATGAATATAACAGAAAGCATCCAAAAGCAACCGCATAAATTATTTATCCGTTTCAATGCCAACGCCACAGCAGGTTTGAAAACGATAATTTTGCAGTAAGGTAGTTTCACTCCCTGAAAGTTTAAATCTCAAATACGCCAACCACACAGGGAGTGTAACACCTTGAAATTGATATTAGGTCGAAAGGCGATAGAAATTAAAGAGATTTGAGGCAAAAAGTTTTGAGGTAAGGTCTTAATACTATTGAAATTTTTTAGGTCGAAAAAACTCTATAAATTACAGACGATTAAGACCTTAAATTCGATTATATGCGTTTGACAAGGGGTTCAGCAGGGGTGTTCGACATATAACTATTCGGGGTAAGGTAGGTACACCACCCTGAAAAGTTAATCTCTCGTACCAAGGAGATAAGCCCTATGGTAAGACCTTAAAATCGATTTAAAAGAACATACGAAGGTACGAGAAAACACCTGACGGGGCGCCCTGAGGAACGAAAAGTACGAGAAAATGATAGAAACAGGATAAAGCTTGGTGCGTTATCCGCTCCAAGCCCCCTTACATCGCCGTGCGAAGCCCGGCGGAGAGTTTCTAAAATGCATCTGCTGGTGCTGTGTTGGTGTCTGCTATGCCTTTGACCGCATTGTATAAGGATTCAGCAGGTGTTATAACAGGTGTCTTCAAAATTACAAGAATTTTCAAGATTGGAGTGTGATATTATGAGTAAAGTTGTTATAAGAACACATTATTCTTCCAATGGCAAATCAGTCGGCGGAAGATTCACAAATTATATCTCAAGGAGAGACAGAGTTGATAAAACAATTAACGCAAGAAGGTCAGAGGTCTTCCCAAAATATGCTGCGGAGAGACCGGGAGTTATTACAATGGGCGAACACGGTTTGTTTGGTCAGGAGGACTATGTTAATCTGCGTAAAGCCTCAGAAGAAATATATAATCATAACGGAATCGTCTGGCAACAAGTCATATCTCTCAGACAAACTGATGCAGAAAGACTTGGATATGATACGCCGGATGCATGGAGAAATCTTATCAGGTCAAAGCAATTTGAGATAGCATCCTACCACAGAATTCCTGCTGAAAATATGAAATGGTACGCAGCGTTTCATAAAGAGGAAGGACACTATCATGTGCATTTTATTCTCTTCAATAAAGAACCCGGCGGCGAATTTCTTTGTGCAAGAGACTACAACAGATACAAAGACTCATTAACAAAAACTATTTTCAAAGATGAAATGAAACAAATCTATGATGAGAGACAGTCTCTTCGTGATAAAATTGTTGAGTCTGTGAAAGAAAAAATGAATGAGTTTAGTGCAGATATTGGTGAAGCTCCCGATGAGTTTGCCGAAGCGTTTGTTGACTTAAAATTCTCTCTTGATGGATACACTGGCAGAAATAATTATCAATTCATTTCTCGTCAGCAAAAGGAAAAGGTTGATGCGGTTGTAAAAATCGTTTGCAAGGATGAAAATCTACAAGAATTATATCAACAATGGTGTCAGGTTCAGTTAGCTCTCTTGAAATATTATCGAGAGAATCCTAAAGAATGTTTTGATAGCTTGGAGAACAATCTTAATCTCCAAAGACGCTTGGAAAATGTTGTTCTAAGAGCGGCCATCTATGACAATAAAAAGAATGATTTTTATACAGATAAAGAGAAAGGCAGTATGCCCTACGGCGGAATTGTTTTTGCTATCTGTAAAATGTTTGAACAGTCCATTGACCATGACATCAAGGAAGGATTTACAAAATCAATTGTAGATTCAAAAGAAAGAACAAAAGAATACAGAAAAGATTCTGCGATGGGCATCCATCATGGAATGTAGTTAGGAGGTGAAAATACAATGAAGAAGAACAAAAAAGTAAAGATGACTTTTAATATTGATCCCAAGGTCAGACGACAAATTAAAAATTATGTTGAGGACCTTGGCTACAAAAGTGAGAGTGCATTTTGCTGTGAAGCTATCGAAGAATATCTCTCAAAGCTTCAATATGATAGCATAGGTACATACATGAATAAGCTGTTGGTTCAGGCGGTAGATTGTACTATCGCCGGACACACCGACAGAGTCGCTGATATGCTTTTCAAATTCGCTGTCAGCATTGAAAAGCAAACAATGATTATGAGTGGTGCCTATACGGAATATTATATGGAAGACATTGAAGAAATGGCAATTGAAAATGTTCAGAAAAGACACGGACGATTGTAATGAGATGAAGTGTGAACCCGTCGTATTCGATGGGTTTACACTGAAAGATATATAACTCTTTAATTCTGCTTGATAAAATGCTGAAAATTTCAAATTATATTGTAGAATCATAAAATATATGTTATAATTTTACAAAAGACGACACCAATTAAAAAAACGAATATATGCGGAGGAATAGCAATGATTAAACCTATAGATAATGATGCAACTATATTAGCTAAAGAAGAGACTTATTGTATTGATTATGAGGCAGAAGACATATTTGATAGAGGGGCTAACTATCTTGATGAATTAGCGAGTAAAAATTTCTTTCTTGATGCAATAAGTAGTTATATTAAAAATACTTCTACTGATTTTCAGGGCAATGTTGAAAATTTAGAAGATATACTTACATTCATTAAGAATGCTTATGAAAAATCAGGAATAAAGGGCGATAAAAAGAAAGGCGCATTCAGCTACAATCCGTCTTCCCTTAAGGAGTGGATTGTAAACAGCATTGACGCAGGAAAA
>CALAUK010000068.1 GCA_937892135.1 uncultured Clostridia bacterium
TTTTTTATCAAAAACAGTTGATACTTTTTTAAAAATAATATATAATAAAATCAGTATGTTCTAACAAAAGAGGAAGTGAAAAACATTGAGCGAAAAAATCTTTACGCTTGACGACAGTGTTGATATAAGCGCACTGTTCGGAAGTTTTGATTCAAATATAAGAATTATTGAAAAAAGCCTTAATGTTCAGATTTTAAGCCGTGATAATGAGCTTAAAATTTTAGGCGGAGAGGAAGAATGCGAAAACGCTTTTAAGGTAATTTTGAGGCTTTGTGCGCTTTTAGACAAGGGCGAAGCTTTAAACGAGCAAAACATAACATACACAATTTCTATGGTTGAAGACGGGCTTGAAAGTTCACTTTCTAACTTAGGCGCGAATGTGGTATGCATAAGCGCAAAGGGAAAGCCCATAAAAAGCAAGACCATAGGCCAGAAGGACTATATAGAAAAAATCAAGAAAAATACAGTAACATTCGGAATAGGCCCTGCCGGAACAGGTAAGACATATCTTGCCGTTGCCTGCGCAGTAACCGCATTTCGAAACAAGGAAGTAAGCCGTATTATATTAACCCGCCCCGCTGTTGAGGCAGGTGAAAAATTAGGTTTTCTTCCGGGTGATTTGCAGATGAAGGTTGACCCGTATTTAAGACCTTTATATGACGCTATGTATGACACTTTGGGAGCGGATTCTTATTCAAAATATTTAGACCGCGGAATGATAGAGGTTGCGCCACTTGCTTATATGAGAGGAAGAACATTAGACGATGCATTTATCATTTTAGACGAGGCTCAGAACACAACCCCCGAGCAGATGAAGATGTTTTTAACAAGAATAGGCTTTGGCTCAAAGGCTGTTGTAACGGGTGATATCACTCAGGTTGACTTGCCTGACGGGAAAAAGTCAGGTCTTAAAGAAGCTTCAAAGGTGTTAAAAAATATAGATGACCTTGATTTTTGCTATTTAACAGAAAAGGACGTTGTAAGGCATCCTTTGGTTCAGAAGATTATAAAAGCTTACGAAAAGGCAGACCGTGAGCGTGAGGTTAAAGCTGCCGAAAAGGCAAAACGCGAGAAAAAAGCCGAAAGGAACTAAGTATGAATTTATATATAGAAAATGAGCAGGAAAAAATCGCTTTTACAGAAGAGCACGAGGCACTAATTGAAAAGGTTTTAAATTCTGTTTTAGAAAACGAAGGTTTTTTAAAAGAATGCGAAATCTCTGTTGTTATAACGGACGATGAAAATATATGTGCTTTAAACGGCGAATACCGTGCTAAAAATGTTCCCACAGATGTTTTAAGCTTTCCTATGCTTGAGTTTGACGAAAATTTAAACATCATTTCAGGTGAAGACGGATATGACGGTCCCGTTTTGTTGGGGGATATAGTTTTAAGCCTTGAAAGAGCTTTGGCGCAGTCTGAAGAATATAATCATAGCTTTGAGCGTGAAATAGGCTTTTTATGTGCTCATTCAACCCTGCATCTTTTAGGCTATGACCACGAAGACAGCGAAGAATCCCGCCTTGAGATGCGCAAAAAGGAAGAAGCGGCACTTTTAAAGATAGGTCTGACGAGATAAGGAGATATTTATGGATAAACAATTCAAATCGGGTTTCGTGTCAATAATAGGAAAACCCAATGTTGGAAAATCAACTCTTTTAAATACAATAGTGGGCGAAAAAATTGCAATTATTTCAAACAAGCCCCAGACAACGAGAAACAAAATTCTTGCAATACTTACTACTGACGATTGCCAGATAGTGTTTAATGATACGCCCGGCATACATAGACCCCGCACAAAGCTAAGCGAGTTTATGGTGCAAACTGCAAACGACTCTATGAAAGAGATGGACTTGGTTTTGTTTGTTGTTGATGCAACAACTCCCACCTCCGAAACAGAGCGTGAAATTGCCCAGAACCTTAAGCTTTTGGGTGTTCCTGCGATTTTGGTTATAAACAAGGTTGACCTTGTTAAAAAAGATACTATTCTGCCCATTATTGCAGACTTTTCTTCGCTTCATTCGTTTGAGGCGATAATTCCTGTAAGTGCTATGAAAAATGATGGAGTGGATATGCTTATTTCCGAAATTAAGCAGTATATGATTGAGGGCCCCGCATTTTTCCCTGAGGATATGATAACAGACCAGCCTGAAAAGCAGCTTGCAGCTGAAATCATAAGAGAAAAAATCCTTTGGCTTTTAGACAAGGAAGTTCCGCACGGCGTCGCAATAGAAATTGAAAAAATGAATGACGGCAAAGGAACATGCAAAATTCTTGCAAGCATTTACTGCGAAAAGGCATCGCATAAAGGAATTATTATAGGAAAAGGCGGAAATGTTTTAAAAAAGGTTGGCCAGATGGCAAGATACGACATTGAAAAAATGCTTGGAAGAAAGGTTTATCTTGAGCTTTTCGTCAAGGTAAAATCAGACTGGCGAAACAATAACTATCTTTTAAAAAATTTCGGCTACACGAATAACTGACAAATAGTTACAGCATAACTATGCCGCATTTTACAAAAGCTATCTTTGGAGGCGACGGTAAAATGTTTGAGCAATATATGTGGAACAGATTTTTAAAAAG
>CALAUK010000069.1 GCA_937892135.1 uncultured Clostridia bacterium
CATGATAGTCTACACCAAAAAACAAATCAAACACACAGTCTTCTTTGCTTGTTACACCAAAATATCCGCCCATATTAGATAATCTCCATTTCTTTTTTCTTATGATAAAACCAACATTGTTATTTTATCATATTTTATCTTAAATTTCAATACAGTAAAGCTACAAAAAACAAATTATTTTTTATCTCTATTTTTCACTTTTCAACAAAAAAACCGCCTTTTATAAAAAAGGCGGACTTTTTATTAACCTATGTTTAAAAATTCGCTTACAACGCTTCTCATCTGCTCTTTTTCACAGTTTGTGTTAAATAAAACTGATTTATTCTTAAGACTTGATAAAGATTCTGGGATCTTCATATCGCTTCTTTCAGACAGAAGCTCCAAAAGCTCAAACTCGTCTTTTCCCGCAACTGAAGCCACACCGTCAAGAGCAATCAAAACGCTCTGATTAAACTTAAACGGACTTGCAGTAGACAAAATAACGCTCTTTGTTTCGTCCTTTGTCTCTTCCTTGTAATCATCGTATACTTTCTTGCCAACTGCAGTATGTGTATCCATAACATAGCTGTAATTTGCCTCAGTATCACAAATTGCCTCTGCAGTTTCCTTATCGTTTGCACAACCTGCCCAGAAAAGCGCCTGAATCTTGTTTTTAACCTCTTTAGAAACCTCGTAAACGCCATCTGTGTTAAGCTTCTGCATAAGAGAAGAAACAACTGAATCATCTTCATACATATCATACAATAATCTTTCAAGATTACTTGATACCAAAATATCCATAGATGGTGATGTTGTCTGGTAAAACTGTCTGTTTTTATTATAAACGCCTGTTCTTATAAAGTCAGTTAAAACATTATTCTCGTTTGATGCGCATATAAACTTGTTAACAGGAAGACCCATCTTCATAGCGTAATATCCTGCTAAAATATCACCGAAGTTACCTGTCGGCACAGTGAAGTTAACCTTATCGCCAAGCTTTATTTCTTCGTTACTTAAAAGGTCAGCGTAGGCACTAAAATAATAAACTATCTGAGGCATAAGTCTTCCCCAGTTGATTGAATTTGCGCTTGAAAGCTCAAATCCGTTCTGCGAAAGCTCTCTTGCATACACAGAATCGGTGAAAATTTTCTTAACACCTGTCTGCGCATCGTCGAAATTACCTAAAACAGCACATACAGACACATTATTACCCTCTTGGGTAATCATCTGCATCTTCTGAATTTCACTAACGCCTTTTTCAGGATAGAAAACAAAAATTCTTGTTCCCTCAACATCTTTAAAGCCCTCTAAAGCAGCTTTGCCCGTGTCGCCTGAAGTTGCAACCAAAATTACAATCTCCTTATCTGACTCGCACTTTTTAACTGATTTTGTTAAAAGGTGAGGCAAAATCTGAAGCGCCATATCCTTGAAAGCACAGGTAGGACCGTGCCACAATTCCAAAACATAAACACTGTCAGACAATTTGTAAACAGGAGCAATATTCTCTGTTTCGAAATTCACTTTGTTATACGCCTTATCAACGCACTCTCTTATTTCCTCTTCGGTAAAATCATCTAAAAACTCTTTAAAAATTACCGTTGCTCTGTCGTTATAAGTCATATCTGACAAAGACTTAATAAATTCAAGAGAAAACTTAGGAAATTCTGAGGGTACAAAAAGGCCACCCTCTTTTGAAAGTCCTGTCTTAATTGCGTATGAAGCAGAAACGCTCACACTATTATCTCTGGTACTCTGGTATTTCATAAAAAACCTCCGAAAACTACGCATAAAAAACCGCACACTGCATAAGCAGTGCGCGGCGCATCTGCCTCTTATACGTATTTTTTAATATAGTCAGGAGCAGTATCTAAGTCCATGCTCAATGTGAACATAAATTCAATTTTATACTGTTCGCACAAACCTTCAACATTCTTAAAGAAACTATCCAAGCCCTCTAAATCGTCACCAACAATTTTAAATATGCTGTCAACGAAAATATTTGTAATATCAAAGTTGTTTGAAATAAGTCCGCACAAAAATCCGTAAAACTCATCATAAGTCTTTAAAACGAATGCAGATGTATCAACAAGACGCACACTATGCTTGATATCAAACATATGTCTCTTGGTGTCATTTGAAACAAACACAACGTTACCCTGAGCAGTTTCGCCTGCTGTGTTAACGCTTTCAATCAAAGTCTTTGTTTTTCCTGAACCTTTTTTTCCGATTAAAACTTTTATCATGATAGTTTCCCCCTTGAAATAATTTTTAACAACAAGATTAATTGAGCGCATACGCCCCGCATAAGCTTTAATATTATAAAAGCAAAAATAACTTTCTTGTTCTGTTTAGATTATAATACCATAATTTGCAAAAGATTTCAAGTATTTATCATAATTTTAATAAAAAAATTCTTAAAGTCTCTTTTCAAGGCTCTCTTTCATCTCTTCAAACCCGGGTTTACCCAAAAGCGCAAACATATTTTTCTTATACGCCTCAACTCCCGGCTGGTCAAACGGATTAACACCTAAAAGGTATCCGCTTATGCCACAGGCCTTGCAGAAGAAATAAATAAGCTTACCTAAATTAAACTCATCTAAGGAATCAATATTTATAACCAAATTAGGCACTCCGCCGTCCGTATGAGCTAAAACAGTTCCCAAAAACGCCTTTTTGTTAACGAAATCAACAGTTTTTCCAGAAAGGAAGTTAAGTCCGTCAACATTTTTTTCATCTTCTTTAATTTCAAGATTACGTCTCGGATTATTAACATTTAAAACTGTTTCAAACAAAATTCTTCTTCCGTCCTGAACATACTGACCCATAGAATGAAGGTCTGTTGAAAAATCTGCTGCAGCAGGGAAAATTCCCTTTCCGTCTTTTCCTTCGCTCTCGCCGTAAAGCTGTTTAAACCACTCGGAAAAATAATGCAGTGACGGCTCGTAGTTTACCATCATTTCAATGCATTTTCCCTTGTTATATAACACATTTCTGACTGCTGCATACTGATAGCAGATATTTTTTTCTATGTCAGGATTTTTGTATTCTTCCATTCCCTCTTTTGCGCCATCCATCAGCTTGTCAATGTCAGCACCGCTTACTGCAATCGGCAAAAGTCCAACCGCTGTAAGAACACTGTATCTTCCGCCAATATCATCGGGAATAACAAATGTTTCATATCCCTCTTCATCGCAAAGATTCTTAAGTGCACCTCTTTTTGCGTCAGTTGTTGCAAAAATTCTTTCTTTTGCCCCGTCTTTTCCGTACTTTTTCTCGCAAAGCTCTTTAAATATACGAAAAGCAACGGCAGGCTCAGTAGTTGTGCCTGATTTTGAAATTATGTTAATTGAAAAATCTCTGTCACCGATAACATCAATAAGGTCTAAAATATATGTTGAACTTATTGAATTTCCCGCAAAGTATATTTCAGGTGTTTTTCTTACTTCTTTTGAAGCACAGTTGTAAAAGCTGTGACGAAGAGCGTCAATTACTGCTCTTGCACCAAGATAAGAGCCTCCTATGCCTATTACGATAAGAACATCAGAATTTTCCTGAATTTTTTTCGCAGCAGCTTTTATGCGGCAAAACTCTTCTTTATCGTATTCCTCGGGCCAGTTAAGCCATCCTAAAAAGTCATTTCCTGCGCCGTTTTTATTGTGAAGCATATCGTGACAAACTTTCACCATCTTTGCCATAGAGTCTATTTCTCTTTTTTCAATAAAATCTTTTGCCTTTGAATAATCAAAGCTTATTCCCATTTTTCTCACCTTTCTCTTAATATACTTTTTTTATTGCATTTTTAAGAACATTAAAATCGTCAGAATCATATTTATCTAAAATAACCTTTGCAATTTCAAAAGCACACACAGTTTCTAAAACAATACTTGCCGCACTTACAGCGCATATATCGCTTCTTTCAACTGTTGCCTTAACATTTTCTTTAGTTATAATATCAACTGTGTCAAGAGGAGTGTAAAGCGTTGGAATAGGCTTCATAAATGCCCTTATAACGATATCCTCGCCATTAGACATTCCGCCCTCAATTCCTCCTGCGCGGTTTGTTTTTCTCTTGTAGTCTCCATCTTCAAAATAGATTTCATCGTGAGCCGAAGAGCCAAAGCGATATGCGTTTTTAATTCCCTCGCCTATTTCAACGGCCTTTATAGCCTGAACAGACAAGATCGCACCGCCTAATATACTGTCTAGTTTTCTGTCATACTGGGCGTAGCTTCCAAGCCCCACCGGAACATTTTTTACAATAATCTCAATAACTCCGCCAAGGCTTTCTCCTTTTTTCTTTGCCTCGTCAATAAGCTCTCTTGCCTCGTTTTCTTTTTCTTCATCATACATTCTCAAATCGGAGGCATCAATTCTATTTTCAAAATCCTTAGAAGAATAGTCTGACTCATCTTTCACACTGCCTATCGAAACAACCCTTGATAAAACCTTTATTCCTAAGTTCTCCAAAAGCTCTGCGCAAACAGCACCAACCGCAGTTCTTATCGCAGTTTCTCTTGCAGAGGCTCTTTCTAACACATTTCGTATATCTTCATGACCATATTTAAGAGAGCCCGTTAAATCAGCATGACCAGGTCTTGGAGTCGTAACCTTTCTTTCATCTGTGCACGATTCGTCCCCCATAATATGTTCCCAATTTCCAAAATCTTTATTCTCAATCATAAGCGCAATAGGACTTCCCAAAGTAAGCCCTCCTCTTACGCCTGATAAAATCGAAACTCTGTCTTTTTCAATTTTCATACGTCCGCCTCTTCCGTATCCACCCTGGCGGAGCGCGAGATATTTATTTATTCTTTCTTTATCAACAGGCAAGTTAGAGCACATACCCTCCAAAATTGCCACAAGGCATTTTCCATGAGTTTCTCCTGCTGTTAAAAATCTGAGCATCAAAAACACCCTTTCGCCAAAAACTTCCACTTATAGTTTACATCAAACAGAAGAAAAAATCAATAAAAATCCGCAAGATAATTCTTGCGGATTTTTATTTTATATTTTTTAGCCTACCAAAGCTTTTGTTTCAAGAGCAATCATAAGCTCCTCGTTTGTAGGAATAACAAGAGTTTTAACTGTTGCACCGGAAGCAGAAATATCATTTTCGCCTCTTAGCTTGTTAGCCTCCATGTCAACTTTAATTCCCATAAACTCAAGACCTTCTGTCATCTTAGCACGCATTGCGCTGTCGTTTTCACCGATACCTGCTGTGAATACCACTGCGTCAACACCGCCCATAGCAGCTGCATAAAAACCGATGTAGCGTTTGATTGCATATATAAACATATCAAGCGCAAGTGCTGCTCTCTCGTTACCCTCGTCAGCAGCTTTTGCAAGGTCACGGAAGTCACTGCTTATGCCGGATACACCCATAACACCGCTCTTCTTATTTAAAAGTGTGTCAACTGCTTTTGCATCTATGCCTTTCTTCTCCATAATGAAAGGAAGAATAGCGGGGTCAATATCACCACTTCTTGTTCCCATAAGTGTTCCTGCCAAAGGAGTAAAGCCCATTGATGTATCAACGCTCTTACCGCCGTCTATTGCAGTTACAGAAGAACCGTTACCTAAGTGACATGTGATAATCTTTAAATCTTCGATGTTCTTATTAAGCATCTTAGCCGCACGCATAGCAACATATTTGTGGCTTGTTCCGTGGAAGCCGTATCTTCTGATTTTGTATTCATCATAAAACTCATAAGGAATAGCGTACATATATGCCTTTTTGGGCATTGTCTGATGGAAAGCTGTGTCAAATACTGCAACCTGCTTAACGCCGGGCATAACCTCTTCACAAGCTGTTATACCTGTAAGGTTTGCGGGATTGTGCAAAGGAGCAAGCTCGCTGCACTTTTCAATAGCAGCCTTAACCTCATCATCAATTACAACGCTTCCTGCAAAATACTCGCCGCCGTGAACAACTCTGTGACCAACTGCGCCGATTTCGTCCATTGACTTTATTACACCGTGCTTTTCATCAATCAAAGCATTAATAACAAGCTTTATTGCATCTGCATGGTTTTCCATCTTCTGTTCAATAACAGCATCTTCTTTTCCTGCGGGTTTATGAGTAAGCTTAGAGCCCTCAATACCTATTCTTTCGCAAAGACCCTTTGCGATTACGTCGTTGTTATCAGTGTTAATAAGCTGATACTTCAAAGAAGAGCTTCCTGCATTAATAACTAATACTTTCATTTTTATATCTCCTTTAAAATTATTTATTCATAGCCTGTGCCTGAACACATGTGATTGCACAAACACCAACGATATCGTCTGCGCTGCAACCTCTTGAAAGGTCATTTATGGGCATTGCGATACCCTGAGTTACGGGGCCGTATGCCTCTGCCTTTGCAAGTCTCTGAACAAGCTTGTAACCGATATTACCTGCATCAAGGTCAGGGAATACCAATACGTTAGCCTTACCTGCTACCTTAGAATCGGGAGCCTTTGACTTACCGATTGAGGGAACGATAGCAGCATCAAGCTGAAGCTCACCATCAACATTAAGTTCAGGATAGCTTTCCTTACAAATTCTTGTTGCTTCAACAACCTTGTCAACATCAGCGTGCTTAGCGCTTCCCATTGTTGAGTGAGAAAGCATAGCAACAAATGCTTCTTTTTCTGTTAAAAGCTCAAAAGACTCAGCACTGCAAGCTGCGATAGCTGCAAGTCTTTCCGGGTCAGGATTCTGCTCAAGACCGCTGTCTGCGAAAATAAATGTACCGTCTGCACCATATTCGCAATCCGGAACAACCATAACGAAGAAAGCAGAAACTAACTTAATGCCGGGCTTTGTTTTGATAATCTGAAGTGAGGGACGAAGAGTGTTTGCTGTTGAGTGACAAGCACCTGAAACAACACCATCTGCATCGCCTGCTTTAACCATAAGACAAGCATAATACATATAATCGCCAAGAGCCTGCTTCTTAGCCTCTTCGTATGTTAAGCCCTTGGATTTTCTAAGCTCAACAAAAAGGTTTAAGTATTCTTCTGTTTTCTCATATGTAAAGGGGTCAATAACAGTTGCGCCTGAAATATCATAACCTGCGCCGTACTTTGAAACCTCTTCAGGAGTGCCTATAATAACGATATTGGCAATTCCCTCTTTTAAGATTTTTTCAGCAGCCTCAAAAGTTCTTGCATCCATAGACTCAGGAAGCACGATTGTCTTCTTGTCTGCTTTTGCTCTTTCCTTAATTCTTTCTAAAAACTGACTCATTTATTATTCCTCCCTAAAATATATGTCTGCTGTTTTTAACAGCTTAAATTTTTACCAAAATATATTATATAATATTTTTTTTAATTTTACAATAGCATTTTTATAAAAAATGTGGTAAAATTATATTTGAGGGGCAAAAAAATTATTTTTTTCACAAAAGGACGGTCACTTTTATGAAAACTCTTGGTATAATTTGTGAATATAACCCATTTCACAAAGGTCACGAATATCAGATTAATAAAGCAAAGGAACTTTCAGGAGCCGATGCGGTAGTTTGTGTTATGAGCGGAAGCTTTGTGCAAAGAGGAGACGTTTCGGTTTTTGATAAGTTCACAAGAGCGAACTCGGCAGTTTTTTCAGGTGCTGATTTGGTTGTTGAGCTTCCGGCAGCATATTCACTTTCGTGCGCTGAAAACTTTGCAAAAGGCGGCATTAGCATTTTAAATGCTCTTGGCGCAGACTATATTGCTTTTGGTGCTGAATGCGGAAATTTAAAAAAGCTTTCCGATGTTTCAGATGCACTTTTAAATGAAACTGCAGAGTTTAAAGAAGTTCTTTCTCAAAACTTAAAAAAAGGCTTAAGCTATCAGGCATCGCGCGATATCTCGCTTAAAGAGGTATTTAATGTTGATTCTTCTGTGCTTAAAAAGCCTAATAATGCACTTGCGGTTGAATACTTAAAATCAATCAAAAAAACAAATTCAAGCCTTGAGTGCATATTAATAAAAAGAAAAGGCAAAGGTTATAATGATAAAACTTTAAGCGAAGACAGTTTTTCATCTGCAACTGCAATAAGAGAGGCTATTAAAGAAAACGGAATTAATACAGATTTAAAAACGCATATTCCCGAAAAAGCGCTTTTCGTTTATGAAACTGCTTTAAAAAGCGGTATTTCCCCCGTTTTCTTATCTGACTTAAACGATATTATTATGTACAGATTAAGAACTATATCAAAAGAAGAATTTAAAAATATAAACGATGTTTCCGAAGGAATAGAAAACAGAATTATTGACGGAGCACGAAAGTTTTCAGATGTATCAGATGTTATAGATTATGCAAGCGGTAAAAGATACACAAAAAGCCGTATTTCAAGAATTATTTTAAATGCACTTTTATCTGTTACAAAAAATGATTTAACTGATATAAACTATATCCGTGTTTTGTCTATGTCGGAGGTGGGTTCAAAGCTGTTAAAAGAAAAAAAGAATTCCTGCCCTGTTCCCATTATAACAAAGCTTGCTTCATTCAATAAAGATGAGTTTAAATTATTAAAATTTGACCTTCTGGCAAACGATATTTATTCTCTCTTTTCATCCGAGAGCAAAAAAGCAGGCGAAGACTTTACACGCTCCCCCGCTGTTATAAAAAGAGGTGAAGTCCATTATGTTTACATACTTCGCCTAAAAGACGACACGCTATACACGGGCTGGACAAACAACTTAGAAAAGCGTGTTAAAGACCATAACTTAGGAAAAGGCGCAAAGTACACAAAAGGAAGAGGCCCGGCAAAGCTTGTATACCACGAAACTTATCCCGATAAAATAAGCGCACAAAAAAGAGAGCGCGAAATTAAGCTTTTAAGCCGTGAAGAAAAATTAAAACTTATAGATGGCTTTTTAGTGAAAGATAATTGACGGATATTTTATGAACGTAATTTTTTTGTACATTTTATCACAACAGATTGTAAAAATTTTTAAAAGACAATAATTTTTTTTAAAAAAAGCTATACAAAAAACAAATTATATGTTAAAATTGGTAGTGGATTAAAATTAATAATTTTAAACTTAAAGGAGTGCTTAAAAATGAAATTGGTTTACGAAGGAAAAACAAAAGACGTTTACTCTCTTGAGAATGGTAACGTTATGCTTAAGTTTAAAGATGACTGCACAGGTAAAGACGGCGTGTTCGATCCCGGTGAAAACTCTGTTGGTTTAACTATCGAGGGTATCGGCAAGGCTAACCTTGAAACATCTATTCATTATTTTGAGCTTTTAAAGAAAGCCGGAATTAAAACTCATTATGTTGGCGCAAATCTTGATGACGCTACTATGGAAGTTCTTCCCGGTAAAGTTTTTGGTCACGGTCTTGAAGTTATCTGCCGTTTGGTTGCAACAGGAAGCTTTATCAGAAGATACGGCGAATACATTGAAGACGGTACTCGTTTAGAGGGCGGTTATGTTGAATGCACTTTCAAAAACGACGAAAAAGGCGACCCCCTTGTAACAGGCGAAGGTCTTGCTGCTTTAGGCGTTATGACTCCCGAAATGTTTGAAAGCATGAAAGAGCAGACACTTAAGATCACAAAAATTGTTGCAGATGACTTAAAGTCTATCGGTCTTGATTTGTGGGATATTAAATTTGAGTTTGGCTACAACAACAACGAAGTTATCCTTATTGATGAAATCGCATCAGGTAACATGAGAGTTTACAAAGGCGACAAAATTGTTGAGCCCGTTGAGCTTACTAAACTAATCCTAAACAGATAATTAAACAAATAAAAAAAGCCCGAATGGGCTTTTTTTATTTGTATCTGTCAGGGTCAATAGCTTTTTCCTTGCTCTCCGCTTCTTCAACAGTGGCTTCAATAACCTTTGAAGCATAAAACTCTAAGATAAAACGGATAAGCGACATTGTTAAAAGCGCTAAAACCAAAAATCCGTAAACATCTAAAAAGTATAACGGAACTACGAAAATAACAAGTGAAATAACTGTCATAATCAATAGCTGAGGGAATTTTACGATTGTAAGTATGTATGCATTTTTGTAAAGCTCTTTAACTTTACATTCATATCTTACCATCATCTGATACATATAATAGTGCATAAATGTATATATTACCGTAAACACAATCAAAATTCCCATAATAATTAAAAATACGGGTGATGGTGTCATGGTATACTTTCCCCAGTAGAAGCGAAATGCTAACGGAAGAAGAAACAAAACAACGATATCTATCGCCATCACAATAAGTGCATTTTTAAAGTTTTCTTTTGTTTTATCCTTAAAATCAGAGAAAATCCATGCATGCTCACGGCTCTTATAAAGTCGGAATATATAAGAAACTCCCGCTGTAACAGGGCCTCCTCCCCAGAACAACACAACCGACGTTGCAAACAACATCCTGAAAAACATATCATAACCGATTCCCACACCATCAAGCGCTAAACCAAAGGCTTCCGCATTTACAGGCGAAAAGAAAAATAAAACTGCAATGTAAATTAAGTTTGACAAAACGATTAAAAAGTTTAAGCCTATAAACTTCATAAAACGGCTGAAATAAATGTCTAAAAATTCAAACAGCCCTCTTTTCGGAATTCTGTCCTCAGTAAAATCTTCTTTTGGTACTCTTGATTTAAAAAATATTCCCATAACCTTTTCCTCCTAAAATTCTATTCCCTCTCCTAAATGGTATTTTTATACTCATTCTCTCCTGCCTTTCTCCAAAATTTTCTTAAGGTATAAAGCAGTGTATGAGCTTTCGTGCTTTGAAATCTGCTCAGGAGTTCCCGAAACAACGATTTCTCCGCCCTCGTCTCCTCCGTCGGGACCTAAATCTATTATATAGTCAGCAGTTTTTATAACATCTAAATTATGCTCAATAACAAGCACTGTGTTTCCTGCATCGACTAACCTGTTAAGAACATCTAAAAGCCTGTGCACATCTTTTATATGAAGTCCTGTTGTTGGTTCATCCAAAATATAAATCGTCTTACCCGTTGAGGTACGGCTTAATTCTGTTGCAAGCTTTACTCTCTGCGCCTCGCCACCCGAAAGAGTTGTTGACGCCTGACCAAGCTTAATATATCCCAAACCAACATCACACAAGGTCTGGATTTTTCTTTTAAGCTTAGGAATGTTAGAGAAAAACTCGAGTGCCTCATCAGCCGTCATATCCAAAACTTCGCTGATGTCTTTTCCTTTGTATTTAACCTCAAGAGTTTCTCTTGCATATCTTTTTCCCTTGCATACCTCACACGGAACATAAACATCAGGAAGAAAGTGCATTCCTATCTGAATAATACCGTCTCCCGAGCAAGCCTCACATCTTCCGCCTTTAACATTAAAGCTGAATCTGCCTGCTTTGTAGCCTCTTACTTTTGCCTCAAGAGTTGACGCGAAAAGCTCTCTTATATCTCCAAAAAGTCCCGTATAAGTTGCGGGATTTGAACGGGGTGTTCTTCCTATGGGAGCCTGGCTTATTTCTATAACCTTATCAAGATTAGTGGTTCCCGTAATCGATGTAACATCATTTGTGTATGCTCTTGCGCCGTTAAGCTCGTGGGCAAGATATTTATATATTACCTCATTTACCAAAGATGATTTTCCGGAACCCGAAACGCCTGTTACGCAAGTGAAAACTCCCAAAGGCACTTTGACATTTACCTTTTTTAAATTGTTACACGAAGCGCCCTTAACAGTTAAAAATTTTCCGTTTCCTTTTCTTCTCTCTTTCGGAACAGGAATAAATTTTCTTCCACTCAAGTAATCGCCCGTCGCAGAGCCTTCTACCTTTTTAATTTCATCAACAGTTCCCTCTGCAACCACATAGCCACCGTGAACACCTGCACCGGGACCGATGTCTATAATATGGTCTGCCGCATACATAGTGTCCTCGTCGTGCTCAACAACCAAAAGTGTGTTTCCCAGATCACGAAGACTTTTTAATGTGCTTAAAAGCTTTTCGTTATCACTCTGATGAAGTCCTATGCTCGGCTCGTCTAAAATATATAAAACTCCCATAAGACTTGAGCCAATCTGAGTTGCAAGTCTTATTCTCTGCGCCTCACCACCTGATAATGTTCCCGCAGACCTTGAAAGAGTAAGATACTTTAAGCCTACATTTTCCAAAAATCCAAGACGCGCTGAAATTTCTTTTAAAATCTGCCTTGCAATAGTTTCTTCCTTTTCTAAAAGCTTTAAGCCTTTAATAAACTCAATCGCTTTTGAAACGCTCATATTACAAAGCTCATCAATATTAACTCCGTTAACTGTTACCGAAAGCATCTCAGGCTTTAGCCTTTTTCCGTTACACACAGGACATGTGCACGATGACATATAATATTCAAGCTCAGAGCGCACCCAGTCAGAAGTGGTTTCCTTATATC
Source organism: uncultured Clostridia bacterium (assembly GCA_937892135.1). Taxonomy (GTDB): domain Bacteria; phylum Bacillota; class Clostridia; order UBA1381; family UMGS1253; genus CAKSHP01. Next base: position 12,313 of record CALAUK010000069.1, read on the forward strand.
TTCGCTGAAGATTGTTTACAAGGCCCTCAAAATCTGCCCTGTATGTTCCTTTTCCCATATTTCTCTGGTATTCTATTTCAATTTTTTCGCCCTTTGTTCCGTAAAGCATTATATCCTGAGCTTTTTTGCTAAGCTTTTCAAATGGCTCGTCGAGACTGAATTTATAATGCTTTGAAAGCGCGTTATAAACCGCATGGGCAACTGAATCCTCGATAGCAGGTGCCATCCAGCCCGAAACCGCAACAGCACCCTCGTTTATTGACTTTTTCTTGTTTCTTACAACGATATTAGGGTCAATTCTCATAAGTGTTCCAAGACCGTCACATTCAGGGCATGCGCCAAACGGCGAGTTAAAAGAAAACATTCTCGGCTCTAGTTCCTGCATGCTTATACCGCACTTTTCGCAGGCGTAGTTTTGGGAAAATATCATTTCCTCTCCGTCAACAACAGAAACTATAACAACGCCGTCAGAAAGTTTAAGTGCTGTATCAACAGAATCTGCTATACGTTTTTCTGCGCCCTCTTTTACAATTATTCTGTCAACCACAAACTCAATATTATGTTTTTTATTCTTCTCAAGCACGATTTCTTCCCCAAGCTCATAAAGCTTAGAATCAACCCTTACTCTTACAAATCCTGCTTTTTTCGCATCTTCAAATACCTTTGTGTGCTCGCCTTTTCTCGCCCTCACAACAGGAGAAAGAATAACAATCTTGCTCCTTTCAGGCAAAACCATAATTCTGTCTACTATCTGCTCTGTCGTCTGCCTTGCAATTATCTCGCCGCACTTAGGACAGTGCGGAATTCCGATTCTCGCATACAAAAGCCTTAAATAATCGTAAATCTCTGTAACAGTGCCGACAGTTGAACGGGGGTTCTTATTGGTTGTTTTCTGGTCTATACTTATAGCAGGAGAAAGCCCATCAATATAATCCACATCGGGCTTGTCCATCTGACCTAAAAACTGGCGTGCATAAGAAGACAAAGACTCAACATATCTTCTCTGCCCCTCTGCATATATGGTGTCAAAAGCAAGAGATGATTTTCCCGAGCCTGAAAGTCCCGTAACAACAACAAGCTTGTCTCTTGGAATTTTTATATCTATATTTTTAAGATTGTGCACTCTTGCACCTTTGATGTTAATGGTATTTGCTCCCATTTTTAATCTCCGTTTCTTATTTAATGCTCGTAGGTAACTCCGCTTTCTCTTATTCTTGCCAAAAGTATCTCTCTTTTTATTTTAGATAATTCTGCCTCGCGCGCAAGGCCTGCGAGAAACCTTCTTTTTTCACTTTCATTTGCACAGTACAATGTTTTTGCATCCTCTAAAATTGTCTGTGCAAAGGCTGTGTCGCACTCTTTTAAATTACTGACCTCGGTAGGATATTCTAAAAGCGCCTCAATATCTGCTTCTATTGCTCTTAATGTGTAGTCATCAATTTCAATGTCCGAAAAAAACGACACGTCGTAAATTCCCTCGCTCTCCGAGTGGTCAGCAAAAAAAGCAAAAACTGCTCCTGCACGCTCAATTAAAATATCTGCAATTTCTTTGAGTATTTCTTTTTTCATTTTATCACCCTGTTTTTTCGCTAAGGCTTTTAATTTCATCACGAAGACGCGCCGCAAGCTCAAAATCCAACGCCTGTGCCGCCTGCTGCATAGCCTGAGTTAATTCCATAACAAGCTCTTTATTATCCTTTTTGGGATTCTTATTGATAAATACTTCTCTTTCCTCAAGCGGCTTCGTCGCCTCAATAACCTCTCTTATTCCCTTGTTTATAGTCTTGGGAATAATTCCGTGTTCTTTGTTATAATCTGTTTGTATCTTATGGCGGCGGGTAGTCTCCGA
>CALAUK010000070.1 GCA_937892135.1 uncultured Clostridia bacterium
TGCAAGGTTTTGCTTAAACGGCAAAGAATACAAGGTTTCTCAGTATAACGGAAAGCACAGTCTTCACGGAGGCTTTTCGGGCTTTAGCAAAAAGGTATGGAAAGCGGAAGAAAAGAATGATTCGCTTGTTTTGTCCTTAACAAGTCCCGATGGGGACGAGGGATATCCCGGCAATTTGGATGTTTCGGTTACATTTTCTCTTACAGAGGAAAACGAGCTTGTGTTATCACATTTTGCAACAAGTGATAAAGACACCGTGTTTAATATTACAAATCACTCATATTTTAATTTAAACGGGCACGGGAATGGAACTGTGGAAAATCACATTTTAAAGGTTGAGGCGGAGTATTACACGCCTATAACCGAGGAGCTTGTTGTTACGGGGGAAATAGTGCCTTTGAAGGATACTCCGTTTGATTTCACAAAAGAAACGGTTATTAATGAAAAAATCATTGAAATGAAAGAAAAAACAGGCAGAGACCGCGGGTTTGACCATAATTTTGTGCTTAGCGGCGAGGGATTTAGAAAAGCGGCAACGGTCCGCGGAGATAAAACCAACATCACTATGGAGGTTTATACTGACCGCCCGGGAATTCAGATTTATACTGCACTTCTGGGAAAAGAAAGGCCGTTTTGTAAGAATGATGCAAGCTATCTTGGCTTTGCGGGAGTATGCTTTGAAACGCAGATGTTTCCAAACAGCATAAATGTGCCTGCCTTTCCGTCACCCGTTTTGAAAAAAGGCGAAGAGCTTAAGACTAAAACAGTTTACAAATTCAAATAAAAAAAGAGCCGAAAGGCTCTTTTTTGTTTTGAGTTAAATTCTTGCAACGCCTGTTTTTCTTGCAGCTTCTGCAACTGCCTTTGCAACGGCGGGCGCAACCTTCGGGTCGGTTGGCTCAATAATTATGCGGTCAGCGCGAAGCTCTTCTTCGGGGATAAGGTTTGCAATAGCATAAGCTGCCGCAACCTTCATTTCGTCATTAATATCGCTTGCGCGAACATCAAGCGCACCGCGGAAAATGCCGGGGAATGCGAGAAGATTATTAATCTGATTGGGATAGTCTGACCTTCCAGTTCCGACAACGGCGGCACCTGCCTCGATTGCTTCCTCGGGGAAGATTTCAGGCGTGGGGTTTGACATAACAAATACCATAGGATTCTCATTCATAGAGCGAACCATATCCTTTGTTATAATTCCGGGACCTGAAAGACCGAATACAACATCAGCACCAACCATAGCGTCAGCTAAGCTCCCTTTTACCATATTTCTGTTTGTGATTTTTGCCATAGCCTCTTTTTCGGGGTTTAAGCCGTCACGGCCCTCGTAGATAGCTCCCTTACGGTCGCAGAGAATAACCTCTTTAAGACCGATAGCCATTAAAAGTCTTGTTACGGCGATGGCTGCAGCGCCTGCGCCTGAAACAACTGCCTTAAGGTCTGAGATATTCTTTTTGGTAAGACGACAAGCGCCGAGCATTGCGGCAGCAGAAACAACTGCTGTTCCGTGCTGGTCATCGTGGAAAATCGGAATATCGCAGACTTCTTTTAGCTTTCTTTCTATTTCAAAGCAACGGGGAGCTGCGATGTCTTCTAAGTTAATTCCGCCGAAGGAGCCTGAAAGAAGCTTAACGGTGTTAACGATTTCGTCAACATCTTTAGAGCGTATGCACAAAGGGAAGGCATCAACACCGCCGAATGCCTTAAACAGAACACACTTACCCTCCATAACGGGCATACCTGCTTCGGGACCTATGTCACCAAGACCTAAAACGGCTGTTCCATCTGTAACAACAGCAACAAGGTTGCCGCGGCGAGTGTATTTATAGCTGAGGTCTGTGTCCTTGCTTATTTCAAGGCATGGCTCAGCAACGCCCGGAGTGTATGCAACGGAAAGGTCGTCCTTTGTTGCAACGGGGCAACGGCAATTTACTTCAATTTTACCCTGCCATTTGGCATGGTCAATAAGAGCTTGTTTTTTATAATCCATATTTGCACATCCTTTGTAATGTAAAAGTTAATAATCTGACATATGTTATGATAGCATATTTTTCCTGAATTTTCAATATTTTCTCAAATATGGCACTGATTTTTTAATAAAATAATGATTTTACAAAAAATACTTATTTAAATTAAATTGCAAAAAAAACGGCACTGTATTTTTTAAGGTACAGTGCCGTTTTTTTGTCTTTTTTTATAAAAGCTTTTTCACATACGAGAAAATCTCTTCGTGAATATCTTCTATACTGCGCATCTTTCCGTCTTTAACGCAGTTTATGATTTTCCAGTTATACTTTTTTGCAACGAACAAGGCATTTTCGTAGCTCTTTTTTATGTATGCCCTGTCGCTTTCGTGAATGTCCAAAGCTTCTTTACCTGTTATTTTATTTGCGCGGTTTTTCGTAAGCTCAAGGCCCATCTCTTCGGGAACATCTAAAAAAATCGTAAGGTCAGGGCGGGGAAGAGAATAAAGATTATATTCATAGTCTTCAAGCCAGTCTAAAAATTCGTCCTTTTCCTTAATTGTGTCAAGCTTTGCCGCCTGATGTATCATATTTGAGGTAGTGTAGCGGTCTGCAATAATAATCTCGCCGTCATTATACGCTTTTTCCCACTTTGTTTTAAAAGAAACGTATCTGTCAACCGCAAAAAAGGTTGAAGCAATTTTAGGAGTAACATCTTTAGCGTTTTTGCCGAAATCGCCTGCAAGATACTTTTTAACGATAACGGAGGAGTCGCTTTCATAATCGGGAAAAGTAAGGCACAGGGGATTTTTGTTTTCTGCTATAAGCCTTTCTTTAAGTCTTGCGCTCTGAGTGGCTTTTCCCGAGCCGTCAACGCCTTCTATAACAAAAAGTCTTCCCATATTATTTCTCCTCTCCGCTGTTTTTTAAATACTTTCTTCCTTTGAAAAGAACTGTTAGTGCAAATTTTGGAAGAGACATCATTCTTCCGATGCGCCAGGGCTCTTTTACAAGGCGGTATGCCCATTCAAGACCTAATTTCTGCCACTTTTCAGGAGCTCTTTTAACAGTGCCCGCCAGAACATCTAAGCTTCCGCCTGCACCCATAATAATTGATGCCCCGATAGCATCTTTATATTTATAAATCCATTTTTCCTGCTTTGGAGCACCAAGGCAGACAAAAACTATGTCGGGCTTTAATAAAGAAATTTCTTTTGCGATTTTTTCTGATTCCTCTTCTTTAAAATATCCGTCTCTTGTGCCGCATATTATAATTCCGGGGTAAAGAGATAAAAGCTTTTCTGCCGCCGCGTCACTGACTCCCGGTTTTGAGCCGAATAAAAATACTTTTTTGTTAAGAGGCGCAGCATTTTTAATAAGCTCGTGCAAAAAA
>CALAUK010000071.1 GCA_937892135.1 uncultured Clostridia bacterium
GACAAGTACTTGTTTGTGTTTTTCTTCATATACTGTTTAATTTTCAATGTCCAATCATCGCCCACGGCATAAGGTTTTACAGCCCTTTTCCGAACAGCGACTTTGTTAGTATACCACCTTTTTTCCCTTTTGTCAACACTTTTTTTAAAAAACTTATGTTTTTTATTTTTTGTATATAAAAAACCGGCAAAAATTTTCTTTCTGCCGGTTTTTCTTACTTATATTATATTCCGTCAGGATATTCGTCCTCCGCGGGCGGTTTAGGAGTCGGTTTCTTTTCATCCTCATCAGGTTCTTCAGACGGAGACGGACGCGGTTTTTCTTCGTCCTCTGTTTCTCTGTCGTCTTCTAACGGCTCCTCATCGGGCAAAACGCTTGCCGGCTCATCTTCATCTTCTTCTCCGAAGTCTTCGCCACTGTCTACATTAATAAACGGCGCAGGTGTTGCCTTAACATCAGCTTTTTCAAAACCAAGTGATTTTGCAAACTCCACAATTTTCCCTGCATCGTAGAAATAATCCGGAGAACCGGTTATTGTTGTGCCGGGCAAAATATTGGTTTTTATGTTAAAATCACTTCCTACAACAACTCTTGCGATATCGTAGGCATCATCGCCTGTAATTTTTGTTTCAACATAATCGCCCATTTCAGAATACCACAAAGGTATCTTTGTTAAATTGCCCACATTTGCATGCTGACGAAACGCCTCTACCATAAACGCTCTCTGAGTTTCGGTTCTTCCCAAATCTGCTGTTGCGTATCCCGCTCTGAATCTTAAAAGCTGCTCTGCTTTATCGCCATCGATAAGCTGATAGCCTTTCTTTAAGTGTATATAAAGGTCCTGAGTGGGATCTTCATAATCCATATCCATCGGCACATCAAAATAAACTCCGCCGAACATATCAACAGTCTTTTTTACGCCCTCTATATCAATAAGCATAAAGTTATTTATAGGAATACCTGTTATCTCTCTTACCTTTTCTACCAATGTTTCGATAGAACCGCTATTTCTGGCGAGCAGAGAATTAATCTTTACATAACCACTGTTACCATGGGGATTTACAACTCTTGTATCTCTCGGGATTGAAATAATGTCAATCTGCTTTTCACCTTCATACCTTACAACAACAAGCATAATCGTGTCTGTATTAAGTTTTCCTTTATCCGTTGCTACAAGAAGGCATGTAAACACACCGTCCTGCACTTCATCAAGTTCAACGCTCTGAGAAGAGCCGCCAAACATCTCCATTTTAGAAAAACGGTCTAAGTAAATCGTTCCTGATATAATAATTCCAATTGCAAAGGCACAAATTAATGCTATCAAAGCAACAGAAACCTTTTTTCCAACGCTAAGCTTTGGCTCATCCTTCTTAGGTTTCTCATTTTTAATTTCAAGGTCGCCCTCTATGTCTATGGGCATAATCTCCTCATCCCATATTGCACTCTGTGAAACCTCCTCTTCTATAGGAGGCGTGCTCTTGCTTTCCTTTACAACAACAAAATCACTTTCAGGTATATCAATATTAAAATTTTCACTAATAGTTTCTTTTCTGTACTTTTCTGCAGCCAGTCT
>CALAUK010000072.1 GCA_937892135.1 uncultured Clostridia bacterium
AAAAGAGGTGTAAAAAATGAAAGAAATTATAGGGCAGATATTTGGCATAATCGGACTTTTTATTTTTGTTATGTCGTTTCAATGCAAAAATAGCAAGAAGCTTGTTTTTGTTCAGGGCATAGGCGGATTTATGTTTTTTATTAATTTTCTTTTAATAGGTGCATACGGAGGCGCTTTGTTTAATCTTACAATCCTTATAAGAGGCCTTTTGTACACAAAAAAGGATGAAAAAATATGGCGTCCTCTTATTGTAGAGTTATTGTTTACGGTGGCTTATGCATATTCTTTAAGCCTGGTTTGGGGAGATGCTGTTCAGATAGTTATAACCACCTTGCCGTACATTTCGCTTCTTGTAATGAGCATTTTAATGTGGAAGGAAAACGGAAAAACAATCAGGCGATTTCAGATTTTTGCGCTTTCTCCCGCATGGATTATACACAACATTATAAACTTCACTCCGGGCGGCTTATTAACGGAGCTTCTTAATGTGATTTCTTCTGTAATTTCACTTGTAAGATTTAAGAAAATGGGCGCAGACGAATAAGCAGAAAACGATAAAATCGTACTTTTTTGTTGGTAAAATAGGATAATTTTCCGCCTGTTTTTAGTTAAATTTTTGTTGACAAGTGCACAAAAAATATGGTATCATATAAATAGCAGAAAAGATGATTTTTCAAATAATAAGGAACGGAGAAAAACTATGAAGCAGATAATTCTTGAAATGAAAAACATTGACAAAAGATTTTCGGGAGTCCATGCTTTGAAGTCTGTAAATTTAGAACTGAAAGAGGGCGAGGTTCACGCCCTTATGGGAGAAAACGGCGCAGGTAAGTCCACTCTTATGAAGGTTCTGTGCGGAATTCATAAGCGAGACGGTGGAACAATCCGCCTCTTCGACCAGGAGGTTAATTTTAACACCATCAAGGATTCTCAGGATGCGGGCATCAGTATTATCCATCAGGAGCTTAATATGATGAACCATCTTACTGTTGCACAGAATATTTATATAGGCAGAGAGCCTATGATAAATGGTGTGTACATAAACGATAAGAAAATGGAACAGGATGCGCAGGAGCTGTTTGACAGGATCGGAGTTAAGATAGATCCTTCTGCGGTGCTTGGCACACTGACGGTTGGAAAACAGCAGATGGTTGAAATTGCAAAGGCAGTTTCAAGAGACTGTAAGATACTTATTCTTGACGAGCCTACCGCGGCTTTGACTCAGGTTGAGGTTGAAGAGCTGTTTAAGATTATGAACGACCTTAAGGCCAAGGGCATAGGTATGGTATACATCTCGCACCGTATGGACGAAATCAACAGAATTTCAGACCGTATCACAGTAATGCGTGACGGCGAGTACGTTGACACCGTAGTCACAAACGAGGTGACTAAGGACGAGATCATCAATATGATGATCGGTCGTGTAGTTTACGAGGACCCCAAGACACAGAGCGAGGTTGATCCCGATGCTGACGTTGTCCTTGAGGTAAGAAACCTCTGCAGCGGCAGAGCCATAAGAGACGTGAGCTTCAAGCTCCGTCGCGGTGAGATTCTCGGTTTCTCCGGTCTTATGGGCGCAGGTCGTACAGAAGTAGCAAGAGCGATCTACGGTGCTGACAAGCCTGATTCGGGTGAAATCTTTATAAATGGCAAAAAGGTTAAGAACAAAACACCTGAAGAAGCGGTTAAAAACGGTATCTGCTATTTGTCAGAGGACAGAAAGAGATACGGACTTTTGCTTGATAAATCAGTTGCAGAAAACTCAGTTCTCAGTAACCTTGATGACTATATCAAGTGTGGCTGGATAAATGATGCCAAGATAGACGAAGCAGCAGAAATCGATGGCTGCGGACCTTTTAGAATTTACTTCAGGGTCATGCTGCCTCAGGCAAAGCCCATTTTTGGCGCACTGTTTTTGACCACATGGTTGGGTTCTTGGAATAACTACGAAAGCGCTATGCTGTATTTGCCCAATCTTCCCACATTGCCGGTTGGCATTTATCAGTTCAATACAGAAATGATC